>NZ_JBKKBJ010000145.1:0-14639 GCF_046714055.1 Methyloglobulus sp.
AAACAGGGTATGTCGGTGGGATGGGGAGACACTTACGGGTATTGGCTTTCGGGGCAGGAAGTCGATTTCACAGGGAATCCCGATGGTACTTACCGACTCTTTATCGAGATCGATCCATATGATCGGCTCTACGAAACCAATGAGCTTGACAATGAGTCCTGTGTGCAGCTAGAAATCAGTAATTTGGCTGTTCGCAACGTTGGTGAATGTCCTTGATAACAGCCGAAAAAGGGGTGGGGTTACATTGCTGTGTATTTTATCCCGAACTTGATCCAATAATTTTTGGGCTTTCGGTTGGTCGGGTGGCATCGGTCTTGGTGTAATCATTAATGCTCTTAGCCTGGTAGGGTGGGCAAACAGCTTTATCGTTTGCCCACCATTTGTTGATAAAATTGGTGGGCAGAAAAGCGCGGTAGGGCGGATAAGACGCGCAAATTCTTCAACTTTCAGATCAGCAAAGGTTCTCCGCGCGGCGTAATCCGCCATTTCGATGGCCACAGCATTCGGCGGATTATACCCTTTAGGGCACAAGCTTGGTAGGGTGGGCAAACAGCTTTATAGTTTTCCACCATTTGCCTATAAAATCGGTTGTCATAAAAGCGTGCCCACCCTTGTATCTTAATCCCCCTGTCATGGTTCGCTACCCTGATGGGGCAGGAAGCGCGGTAGGGCGGATTAGACGCGCAAATTCTTCAACTTTCAGATAAGTAAAGGATTTCCGTGCGTCGTAAGCCGCCATTTCGATGGCGCAGCATTCGGCGGATTTCGTTGCGCCCAAAGCCCAATCAAAACTGATAGACCATGCATTTGCTCGTCTAATCCGCCAGCCCTAACGAAATTTTCACTTTAGTTGAGCCGTTTACCTGTATTTTTCGTATGATTATCCCGTTTGTTAAGCATGAATGGATGGAAAATATGAATCAGAGTTTTGATGTAATTATTGTGGGTGGCGGTATGGTGGGCGCTGCTGTGGCCTGTAGCCTGGGCGGCAGTCCGTTGCAAGTGGCTGTGGTCGAGAATGCGCCGCCGCATCCTTTTTCCTCGGATCAACCTCATGATTTGCGGGTGTCTGCGCTCAGTATCGCGTCCAAGAAAATCCTTGAAACCGTAGGCGCTTGGCAAGGCATAGAAAGCCGTAGGGCCTGCCCGTTCCGCCGGATGCGAGTGTGGGAAACGACAGGTGATACCGAGTTTTGCAGCGATGATATCAATTATCCACAATTAGGTTATATCGTAGAAAACAGGGTGATTCAATTGGCTTTGCTTGACCGTCTGGCCGATTTCGACAATATCACTCTTATATCGCCAGTGGTCATCAATAAAATTCAGTATTCCGTTGGAAATCCGACTGAAATAGCCTTCGATGATGGTCGTGTGTTATCGACAAAAATCTTGGTCGCCGCAGACGGCGGGCAATCTCGGGTCAGGCAAACCGTCGGTTTGGGCGTTACCAGTTGGGATTATAAGCAACACGCCTTGGTCATCTATATTGAGACAGAATATGGTCAGCAAGATATTACCTGGCAACGCTTTGTGCCGACTGGGCCACAGGCATTTTTGCCATTGACCGGACATTACGGCTCTATAGTCTGGTATCACTCGCCGGATGAGGTGAGCCGACTGAAAGCATTGCCGCATGAGGAGCTGAAAAGCGAATTAATGGCGGCATTCCCAGATGCTTTAGGCCAAGTTAAAAACGTGTTGGCGACGGCAAGTTTCCCCTTGAAACGTCAACACGCGCAAGCATACGTCAAGCCCGGCGTGGTCTTGGTGGGCGATGCCGCGCACATGATAAATCCGTTGGCGGGGCAGGGAGTTAACATCGGTTTGCTGGATGCTGCCGCTTTGGGCGAAGTGTTGGTTGATGCAGTTAAGCAAAATCTTGATCCGAGTGAATTAACGGTTTTAAAGAGGTATGAAAAAATGCGTCGTAATGAAAACCTGAAGATGATGACGGTCATGGATGTTTTTTATCAGGTTTTCAGCAATGAGATTCTGCCCGTTAAATTTTTGCGGAATCTGGGTTTAGGGCTTGCTGAGCGGATTCTTCCTGCAAAAAATAAGGTGATGCGTAATGCGATGGGTTTGGAAGGCAAGTTACCCAAACTGGCGCGGGGGGAACCAATTATTTGACCGCATATGTTGCATTCTTGGGTTTGATGTTATCCAGGACGTAGATTAACTCTTCGCGCAGTTGTTCTTGTTTGCCGGGGTCGGATATAGGCTGCGATTGTAAGTCAGTGATATGGAACATGTCCTCAACCCGGCTTCCTATCGTGGTTATCCGTGCGCTATGCAGGTTGATGTCGTGCTTGTTGAAAACCCGGCCAACTTGGGAGAGCAGCCCCGAGCGGTCAGTCGTAATAAGCTCGAGTATGGTCTGTTTGTTCAGCGGATCAGAATGGAACTGAATGATGGTGGGAATGGGAAAGTGCTCGGCTTGCCTGGATAGCCTATGAATATTTCTGTGTTCTTTTACGTCCTGATGCAATAGGTTATTACGCAAAGCGGTGCAAATATGGGCGATCCGGTACGATTCGTTGATGGGTTCTCCAGATTGTTCAAGCACTTGAAAAGTATTGAGTACATAATCGTCGTTTGTGGTCATGATCCTGGCATCAAGAATAGTAAGCCCTAATTGATCCAGCGTTGCCGTGCATAAAGAAAATGTAGCCCCAACATTTTTACCGTAAACAAAGACTTCCGCGCTGCCCCGGCGAGTTTGCGAGCGTAGGATAACCCAAGGCATGTCGGTTTCGCGGGCCGATGAGATGGCGGACGTATGCCAAGCGATTTCATCGGTGGAGTAACGCAAGAAATAATCATCGCTAACATGTTGCCATAAATTTTCCAGCGCAGACTCAGTGAAGCCTAGCCTAAGAAGCTCATCTTTAGCTTCTTTTTTGTGTTCTAGGATTCGATCTTCCAAGGCCAATGGATTTTGTAAGCCTCTGCGTAGTGCGCTGTGCGTCGCTGAGTAAAGTTCCTTAAGGAGTGAATCTTTCCAGGAATTCCATAGTTCAGGGCTGGTCGCACGGATGTCGGCGACGGTGAGCAGGTACAAATGGTTAAGATACTCGATACTGCCGACCTTTTGGGCAAATTCATGGATAACGTCCGGGTCGCTGATGTCCTTTCGCTGGGCAGTCATGGACATCACCAGATGGTTACGTACCAGCCATGTGACAAGTCTTCTGTCATGTGAAGAAAAGTCATGTTGACGGCAAAAATCCCTGGCAATTTCTTCGCCTATCGTCGAATGGTCACCGTTTTGTCCTTTGGCAATATCATGGAATAACGCCGCAACAAACAGGATTTCCTGTTTGTTGATTGATAAAAACACATCATTGCAGAAAGGCAGTTCATCCTGGTGTTTATCGAGTGAGAAACGCCGCAGGTTACGTATAACAAAAAGAGTATGTTCATTCACCGTATAGATGTGGAACAAGTCATATTGCATACGGGCAACGATATTAGCGAAACTAGGAAGATAAGCGGCTA
This sequence comes from Methyloglobulus sp., assembly GCF_046714055.1. Classification (GTDB taxonomy): domain Bacteria; phylum Pseudomonadota; class Gammaproteobacteria; order Methylococcales; family Methylomonadaceae; genus Methyloglobulus. The sequence goes on from NZ_JBKKBJ010000145.1 coordinate 3,502, forward strand.
AAACTCCGTAGCGGTTCATCCGCCTCAGTTGTGTAGTGATGCCATGCGGTTGCCGGAATATTTCCATAAACAAATGGTTTGCGGCCTTGTTTTTGCGAAAAGTGTCGTCGATAAGGTGCAGGTTTTTTCGGATAAGCCGGATCGTCGTGGCGCGGATGCCTTTAAGCGCCGTGTTTTTTTGCAGGATTAAAAAAATCTCCAGCAAGGCTAGGGGCTGGCGTTCAAAAACGTTTTCATCTTTGGCTTCAATATAATTGTTGATGACGACAAAGTGGCCGTTCAACGGTTCTGCTTCCTTGCTGGTTTCGCCGAGGACAAAGCGCTCGTTGAATAGTTGCAACAGCATTTCATTGAGACGTTGCAGTTCAAGGATGGTCTTGAAATAAAACTGCATGAATTGCTCGACATCCTCATTGTATTTCTGGTTCCCCGTACTGAAACCAAATTGCCGGGCGAGGTCCCGTTGGTAGTCGAAAATCAGTCGGTCTTCGCTGCGTCCGGTAAGCAGGTGCAAGGCATAGCGTATCCGCCATAATATGTGCAGGGCGGAAATGAGTTGCTTGTATTCGGATTCCGGTAAAAAACCGTATTTAATCAATTCCCGTAACGTCTTGGAATTGTAATGTCGCTTAAATACCCAGGTGATGACTTGCATATCACGCAACCCGCCTGGACCTTCTTTAATATTGGGTTCGAGATTATAGGCAGTGTCGTGGTATTTCGCGTAGCGGTGCTGTTGTTCCAGCATTTTGGCAGCAAAAAATTGGTCGGATGGCCAGATTTTGTCGGGCGTTATTTCATCCCTTAGCATTTGGTAAAGTGTTGCGCTACCGGTAATCAGCCGGTTTTCCATCAAACTGGTCATGATGGTTTGGTCGCTTATGGCGGCTGTCACGCATTGCTCAACCGACCGTACGCTTTGCCCTGGTTTTAAGCCAATATCCCAAAGAAAGTTAAGGAAATTGGTCAACATTTCCTGATAAACGGAAACAGGGTTGGCATCCAGTACGATGACAATATCAATATCGGAATGCGGGAATAGTTCCCTTCTGCCATAACCGCCAACGGCAATTAAGCACAGCTTTTCGGACTGATAGTCAAGAAAATGCTGCCAGCTAGAGGTCAGTATCTCATCAATAAAATCAGATTTTTCCTTAAGCAAGTCGCCGACGGATGTTTGCGGATCAAACTTTTGTTGAAGATCGAAGTCCTTTTGCTTAATGAGTTGTTTGAATTGCTGTAAATGTTCCTTCTCAGAAAACCAGTCGTATGTGATGGTTTTATTCATGCCAAGCTCATTTCTTCATGGCGTAAGGTCAGGATCTCGTAGCCATGCTCAGTGACCAGCACCGTGTGTTCCCATTGGGCGGACAGGCTACGGTCTTTGGTGACTGCCGTCCAGCCGTCCGCCAATACTTTAACATACCGCTTGCCCTGATTAAGCATGGGTTCAACGGTGATAATCATGCCTGCTTCAAGGGCTTCGCCATCACCGGCTTTGCCGTAGTGCAGGACGTGGGGATCTTCATGGAAGCTTTTGCCGATGCCATGTCCGCAAAATTCCCTGACGACTGAATAGCGGTTGGTTTCGGCATGTTTTTGTATCGCATGGCCGATGTCTCCCAGTGTGGTGCCTTGTTTGACCTGTTTAATGCCAAGATACATAGCCTCCTGCGTGATCTTGACCAAGCGTTTGGCATGAGGGCTAACTTCGCCTACGCAAAACATTTTGCTGGTGTCGCCGTGATAACCGTCTTTAATCACCGTAATGTCAACATTGATAATATCGCCGGATTTAAGTTTCTTATCGCTGGGAATGCCGTGGCATACGGTTTGGTTGATGGATGTGCAAATTGATTTAGGAAAGCCCCGGTAGTTGAGTGGGGCGGGAATAGCGCCTTGGGTGTTGACAATATAATCATGACAAATGTTATTCAACTCGTCGGTCGTCACCCCTGGGACAATATGAGTCCCAATTATTTCCAAAACTTGGGATGCCAGTTTTCCGGCGACACGCATTTTCTCAATCTCGTTTTCGGTTTTAATGATGATGGGCATAACAAATACAAGGCAAAAGGCTCAAGGCAAAAGGCTCAAACTGCAAATTGCATGGGTATTTAGCCTTGCGCCTTTTGCCTATGTAATATTTGTGATTTTAACAGAGTTCGGCTTGTTGTAAAAAACTGATTATGGTATAAATACGAGTTAATTTATACAACAAATACTCACGCCTATCGTCACGCTTGGTAGGGTGCTGGCTTTACAAACTTAAAGCTGGTTACTGGACGGGATAAGCGGAGGCTTAACCCAACCCGAAACCAAGGTTTCGGAGATACAATCTTTAGGAGAAATGAATGTCGGCAGTATCAATGCGTCAAATGCTTGAAGCGGGAGTCCATTTTGGGCACCAGACCCGTTATTGGAATCCAAAAATGGCTAATTACCTGTTCGGTTCCCGTAACAAAATCCATATCATCAATCTGGAAAAAACGCTTCCAATGTACAACGATGCGATGAACTATCTGGGTCAGATGGCAGCAAATAAGGGTACTGTACTATTTGTCGGCACCAAAAAATCAGCACGTAAAGCCGTTGCAGAAGAGGCGTTGCGTTGCGGTATGCCTTATGTCAACCACCGCTGGTTAGGCGGTATGTTAACCAACTTTAAAACCATAAAAAAATCGGTCTCACGCCTTAAAGAACTGGAAGCCATGAAGGCAGACGGTACCTTATACCAACGCTTCGGCAAAAAAGAAGCCTTGGGCATGGAACGCGAACTGGAAAAACTGGAACGCAGTTTGGGCGGAATCAAAGACATGAAAGGCATTCCCGATGCGATTTTCGTGATGGATGTCGGTTACGAGAAAAATGCGATTGGGGAAGCAAAAAAACTGGGTATCCCTGTGGTGGGGGTTGTTGATTCCAACAATTCACCAGAGGATGTTGATTATGTCATTCCGGGCAACGATGATTCAATCAGGGCGGTAAAACTCTATTGTGAAGGCGTTTCTGCGGCAGTTATTGACGCCAAGTCTGCCGCCTTGGGTTTGTCCGCTAAGGTTGATGATTTTGTTGAGGAAGCGGCAGCGGAATAACAAGCTGATTGGGATTTTTATACAGGCCGTTGATGTGATGGCTGTGGGCATGATCGGCCAATAAACGCCTCCTTAATGGGGGCGTTTTTATAGAGTTAAACACTTAAGAGATTATAGATAATGAGCGAAACAATTAGCGCGGCAATGGTCAAGGAATTGCGTGAGCGGACCAGTTCCGGCATGATGGAATGCAAAAAAGCTTTGGTTGAGGCCAATGGCGATATGGAACTGGCCATAGAGAACATGCGTAAATCCGGTTTGGCCAAGGCGGATAAAAAATCAGGCCGTATTGCGGCTGAAGGGATCATTGGCGTAAAGGTGAGTGACAACGGCAAAACAGTCGCAATGGTGGATGTCAACTGCGAGACTGATTTTGTTGCCAAGGCGGATGATTTCGTCAAATTCGTCAACGGCATAACCACAACCTTGTTAAGTGCGCCTATTACGACTGAAGACGAGTTACTGGCTATGAAGCTGGCGGATGGCCAGATTGTTGATGAATTACGCAGGAACCTCATCGCTAAATTAGGTGAAAACATAGCCGTGCGGCGTTTTCAAAAATACCAGACAGCAACGGGCGGCACCGCCTGTTATTTGCATGGCAGCAAGATTGGCGTGATTGTTGAGTTAACCGCTGCCAATCCTGAGCTAGGCAAAGACATCGCCATGCACATCGCCGCAAGTAAGCCAATCTGTGTGTCAGAAGGTCAGGTCGCCCCAGAAACCATCGAAAAGGAAAAAGAAATTTTCAGGGCGCAAGCGGCTGAAAGTGGCAAACCGACCGATATTATTGAAAAAATGGTGACCGGGCGAATCAGTAAGTTTTTTGCGGAAGTCACGTTGTTGGGCCAGCCGTTTATCAAGGACGACAAACTGACAGTCGGTAAATTAGTTGCATCGAAAGCTAATAATGTTGTGCGTTTTACCCGCTTTGAAGTCGGTGAAGGCATAGAGAAGAAGGAAGAAAATTTTGCCGAAGAAGTGATGGCGCAGGTCAGGGGAAGTTGAGGCAAGCCTGGCTAAGGTGTATTAACCACAGAGAACACGAAGGGCACGAAGACAGTAATCCCGTTAATTGAACCTATTGAAAACTTCGTGTTCTCTGTGTTCTTCGTGGTTATTGTCTCGATTTATGGTAAGCACACTGCTTTCGTAGCTTTTGTCCTTGACCACAAAACTTGATCTAAACAGGCTATGACAAACACAATTTGCCAAAGAATATTGCTGAAATTGAGTGGTGAAGCCCTGATGAGTGAAGCGGGCGGCAGCATTGATGCCGATATACTCAAACGGCTGGCTTTGGAGATCATAGAGTTATGCGGCATGGGCATTCAGGTGGGTCTGGTCATTGGGGGCGGCAATATTTTGCGCGGCGCCCAAAAAGCGGCGGAAGGCCTGGATCGGGTAACCGGTGACCAGATGGGTATGCTGGCTACCGTGATTAACGCCTTAGCCATGCAGGATGCACTGGAACATTTGGGACAGCCGGTTAGGGTCATGTCGGCGCTGAAAATCAACCAGGTTTGTGAAGATTACATCCGCCGTCGAGCCGTTCGGCATTTGGAAAAAGGTCGGGTTGTCGTGTTTGCGGCAGGAACTGGAAACCCTTTTTTTACGACTGATTCAGCGGCCAGTCTTAGGGCCATCGAAATCAACGCGGAACTGATGATTAAGGCCACCAAAGTCAAAGGTGTGTATTCTGCCGATCCTGAAAAAGTAAAGGATGCAGTTTTCTATCCGCGTTTAACTTATGATGAAGCGTTGGATCAACGCCTGAATGTCATGGACACGACCGCGTTGGTATTATGCAGGGACAATAATGTCCTCATGCGGGTCATGAATATTTTTGAAAAAGGCGCGGTTAAAAGGCTGATGTTGGGCGAAGAGATAGGTTCTCTTATTGAACGAGGAACGTAAGATGATTAGTGATATTCAACAGGATGCTGCAACCCGTATGGGTAAAAGTATTGAAGCCCTGAAACACGAGTTCTCCAAGATCAGGACAGGGCGGGCGCATCCCAGTTTGCTAGACCAAATTAGCGTCTCGTACTATGGCAATGAGTCCTCTTTGTCGCAAGTTGCCAATATAGCCGTGGAAGATGCGCGGACCTTGACCATTACCCCCTGGGAAAAAAACATGGTTCAAGTCATTGAAAAAGCCATACTGAAATCCGACCTGGGCTTGAATCCTGCTACCAATGGCATGGTGATTCGTATCCCTTTGCCGTCACTAACAGAAGAACGCCGCCGAAGTCTGGTCAAGGTGGTAAAAAATGAAGCGGAGAATGGTCGGGTTGCGATCCGAAATATTCGCCGTGATGCCAATGCAGAAATCAAAGAAGCGCTGAAAGAAAAACTGATATCTGAAGATGAAGCGCGTGGTGCGGAAGAGAAAATTCAAAAATTAACGGATCAGTATGTCAAAGAAGTCGAGAAATTGTTGGAAGCTAAAGAAGCCGATCTACTGTCAATTTAGCAAGGAATTATTCAATGGCTACTGATGACAAGCATAGTTTGATAACCGAAAACGGTATTCCGCGCCATATCGCGATTATCATGGACGGAAATGGCAGATGGGCCGAAAAAAGATTTATGCCCCGTGCTTTTGGTCATCAAGCGGGCGTTAAGGCGGTCAGGAAAATTGTTGAACACTGTGCTGAACTAGGTGTTGAAGTGTTGACCTTGTTCGCGTTTAGCAGCGAAAACTGGCATCGGCCCAAAGAAGAAGTTTCCTTGTTAATGTCGCTGTTTGTCGAAACCCTGCAAAGGGAAATCGACACATTGGACAAAAATGGCATTTGCGTTCGGTTTATTGGCGACAGGTCGGCTTTTCCGGTGGTTTTACAAGAAAAAATACTAGAAGGGGAAGCGCAGACTAAGGACAATAAAGCATTAACCTTAGTGATAGCGGCTAACTACGGTGGGCATTGGGATATGTGCCAGGCAGTCCAGAGGGTTGTCGATAAAATGACGATTGGGGAATTAAGCAAACAGCCCATTAGTCCAGGACTTATCAAGGAACATTTATCGACAGCCGACTTGCCAGACCCCGATTTCTTTATCAGGACGGGTGGCGAAGAACGGGTCAGCAATTTTTTGTTATGGCAACTGGCTTATACAGAACTCTATTTTACAACGACACTCTGGCCGGATTTCGACCAGAATTCACTGGACGATGCCATCAATAGTTTTAAAAGCCGCCAACGGCGCTTTGGACATACGGGTGAGCAAATACTCAATAAAACAGCCTTACTTTAACCTTAGACAATAATAAAAATGTTACTACAGCGAGTGATTACGGCCGCCATTTTGGCGCCATTGGTCGTCATGGCAGTGTTTTTTGTGCCTGGAGACTATTTTTCTTTGGTCTTTGGCCTGATTATCCTGATGGCCGCTTGGGAATGGAGCCACCTTATCGGCATCAATGAGCCTTCCAGGAAATACTTGTTTCTTTTGGGTTTGCTTGTGCCAATGTTATGGATACATTTTTGGACGCAGTTCCTGGAAGGGCTGCAATATGTTATCGAAACTGCACAACAAGATGTTTATCAACATGCCAAAAAAGTCGGTTGGACAACCATCAGCACATTTATGGAATATCTAAATGTGCCGGATGTCAGGTTATATTCAGGGATATTAGAGTGGTTTGTTATTCCGCCGGTGATATTTTGGGTTCTCGTTATGGCACTCATTAAACACACCCCGACAGGTGTTTTAAAACTGGAATTGAAACCTCGCCACAAAGCATGGCTAGGTTGGTTTGTTTTGATTGTGGCATGGATGTTTCTAGTCCGGTTGAGAATCCTTTACGGAGCGGAAATGACCATGTATTTCTTGCTCCTGATTTGGGCAGCCGATATTGCTGCCTATTTCGTGGGTAAAAAATTTGGACAAACCAAATTGGCGCCTGAAATTAGCCCAGGCAAAACCACTGCTGGATTTTATGGGGCGTTATTTGCAGGTGTGGCTTGTGGCGTAGTATTGAGCCTGATTTATGGATTTCCGCTTATCAATGCCTCCGACATTATATTGCTGTCGGTATTGACTGTTTTAATTTCCATTTATGGGGATTTGTTCTTTAGCGTGGTCAAACGCCAAAGTGGCGTGAAGGAAAGCGGCTGCATACTGCCCGGTCATGGTGGAATTCTTGACAGGATTGACAGCTTGATCGCGGCAACGCCATTTTTTTACGCGGGCATCTACCTGATTTACAGGATGATTGAATGAAAGGCCTTTGTATACTTGGTGCAACCGGTTCAATTGGCGTAAGCACCCTGGATGTCGCGGCGCGGCATCCGCACCTGTACAAAATCGTGGCCTTAACGGCAAATTCCAATATCGATGTTTTATTCGAGCAATGCCTCGAACACCATCCCCAGTATTCTGTTGTAGTGGATGAAAGCAAGTCCCAGGAATTTAAGGATAAAATCAGCAAATCTGCGGTATCTGGCATTAAAGTATTAACAGGATCTAAGGCACTGGAAGAAGTCGCCACATTGGATGAAGTAGATTCGGTGATGGCAGCTATCGTCGGTGCGGCGGGTTTGCTACCCAGCCTTGCTGCGGCAAAAGCGGGTAAAACCGTGTTGCTTGCCAATAAAGAAGCCCTGGTCATGTCCGGGGATATATTTATGGATGCGGTTTCAGCGTCTGGCGCACATCTACTGCCCATAGACAGCGAACACAACGCCATCTTCCAGTGTATGCCCGCCCATTATCAGACAGGCACTGACGGCAAGCAGGTCAGGCGCATACTATTGACGGCATCGGGTGGCCCGTTTAGGGAAATGCCGATAGAGCTAATGGCCGATGTCACCCCGGAACAGGCGGTCGCGCACCCCAATTGGGACATGGGCAAAAAGATCTCCGTGGATTCGGCCACCATGATGAATAAGGGCTTGGAAATGATCGAAGCCTGTTTGTTATTCAACATGTCGCCAGACCAGATACAAGTGGTTATCCATCCCCAAAGCGTGATCCATTCCATGGTCGATTATGTCGATGGCACTGTGTTGGCGCAAATGGGCAATCCTGATATGCGGATACCGATTGCCCACGCGATGGCGTGGCCGGAACGTTTTGATTCGGGAGCCAAGCCCCTGAATATCTTTGATGTGCGGCGCATGGATTTTGAAGAGCCGAACCTGCAACGTTTTCCGTGTTTGCGTTTGGCTTACAAGGCCATTAATGCAGGCGGAACCATGCCAACCGTACTCAATGCCGCTAATGAAATTGCTGTGGAGGCCTTTTTGGATAGACGGGTAAAATTCACTGATATTCCAGTCATTATCGAAAAGTGTATGGAAACTATAGCGGTCACAGTGGCAGACAGTTTGGCGGTTATCCTGGAAAATGACCAGCAAGCCAGGTCGGTTGCCAAGCAAATTATTGCTGATATAAACACCTGATGGATTTGTTACATACCCTGTTTTTTTTCGTCGTAGCCATAGGCATCCTGATTTCATTCCATGAATTCGGCCATTTCTGGGTTGCCCGTAAAACCGGGGTCAAAGTGCTCAGGTTTTCCGTAGGTTTTGGCAAAGTGTTGTGGTCGCGCCAAAAAAGCCCTGATGACACAGAATATGTCTTGTCAGCGATTCCCTTGGGCGGTTACGTCAAAATGGTCGATGAACGGGAGGGTGAAGTCAAACCGGAAGACTTGCCGTTTGCCTTTAATCGGCAATTGCTCTGGGTCAGGACTGCGATTGTAGCGGCTGGGCCGGTGTTTAACCTGATGCTGGCATTCGCCCTGTTTTGGGGCGTGTTGGTCTTGGGCGAAACCGGACTGAGACCTGTACTCGGTGAAGTGAAACAAGGTACGCTTGCCGCAGCCGCAGGTTTTGTCGAAGGTGAAGAAATCATCTCAGTGAGCGGTAAGGTCACCAAGACCTGGACGGAGGCAATGAGTACCCTGATTACTTCCGCAATGGATGGCGAGCCGAATATTAAAGTTAAGGTAAAGAATATTGCGGATGAGCAAAATGACAGGGTACTGACCTTAACTGAGAGTGATAGTCAAGATTCAGAAAAGCTCTACGGACGTTTGGGATTCAAACCCTGGTCGCCCAAATTAAAACCAATCATCAATGAAGTCCTTCCTGATGGCGCGGCCTTGGCGGCTGGCCTGAAAAAAGATGATTTAATTATCAGCGCGGACGGAACGCCGATAACAGATTGGATGCAATGGGTGGATTACGTAAAAAAACGCCCTGACATCACTATCAGCTTGGTGATAGACCGTCAAGGAATGCAATTAACCTTGCCGATTACCCCAAAAAGTGTACAGCCCGGTGAGGAAACTGAAGGTAAAATCGGCGCATCGGTAACTATGCCGGAAGGATTGTTGAAATCCATGACGGTTGAATATTCTTTGCCACCGCTAGAGGCGATTCCGGTAGCGTTCAAGACCACCTACGATTATTCCATTATGACCTTAAGGATGATGGGCAAGATGCTTATCGGCAAGGCATCCGTCAAGAATTTGAGCGGCCCCATCAGTATTGCCCAGATTGCAGGGGAATCAGCCAATATGGGACTGGTGTATTTCATTAAGTTCATGGCGGTGGTCAGTGTGAGTTTAGGGGTGCTAAACTTATTGCCGATACCCGTGCTTGATGGCGGCCATCTCATGTTTTTCGGCATCGAAGCTATTAAAGGCAGTCCCGTTTCAGAAAAAGTGCAGATTTTTTTCCAGCAGATTGGTATGGCGCTGTTGTTGTTACTGATGGTTACGGCTATGGTTGTCGATGTTCAGCGTTTGGTTGATTGATGCTTTATTGTCAGGATGTGAACGAATCCCTGGTCAATAACTCCTACCCTATGAATAACATAACTTTTCAGCAGAGAAACCCATGAAAAAAATAACCCAGATCACCGGATTGTTACTGCTTGCCTTGTTCCTCCCTTTTGCCAACGCAGATGAGGCGGCGATTAGGAAAGCGATAGAAAAGACCATGCCGACCGCAAAGATCGAATCCATCAAGCCCTCTGAAATACAAGGGTTATATGAAGTTATTTTGGGTTCCAGTATCTACTATGTGTCTGATGATGGTAAGTATTTACTACAAGGGCGCTTGGTTGACGTGGAAAACCGGGTTGATTTAACAGAGCAAAAACTGGGCGCTACCCGTAAGACGGCGTTGGAAAAAATGGGTGTGGACAATATGATTGTGTTTAAGCCTAAAATAGGCAAGTACAAGGTATCCATATTCACTGACATTGATTGCGGATATTGCCGTAAACTGCATTCCGAAATTGACCAATACCTAGCTGAAGGCATCACGATCCAGTATTTGTTTTTCCCAAGGGCGGGAAAAGGTTCGGATTCTTATGACAAGGCGGTGTCGGTTTGGTGTGCTAAAGAACGTAACGCAGCGTTAACAGCGGCGAAAAAAGACCAGAAACTGGAACACAAAACCTGCGCTAACCCAGTCGATAAACACATGCAATTGGCTACCGAATTCGATGTGAAAGGTACGCCGATGATAGTGACCGAAAACGGCAATATTCTCCCAGGTTATTTACCAGCAAAACAACTGCTTGAGACCTTGCAAGGCGAGCAAACTGCCCAATAGATTTAGTTTTGACAAGTCTCTCAGTCGGACGGGGTATGTTGCCCGTTCGTAGGGTTTCTGCGCGGTTCAGAAATACCAACACAAGCAAAACGTTTAGGATGGGGTTTCAAACCCAATGCCGTTAAGTTAAGCGATTTAATTCATTCTCCCTTGAGGGAGAAGGTTAGGATGAGGGGTGTAAACGTTTGATTTTAACTTCCCCACCCCCCTCTCCAGCAGGAGAGGGGGGCTTTCTTAACTTAACGGCATTGGGTGCGAACCTCCGCAAGCTTCCATGCCTACCAAACACGACGACAGGTTGGCAAAATAAGCCAACAGTCGCTCCCGTTTGAGCTTTTTGTACAACCGCTGCGAGACAGGAGTCGAGTAGTCCCCAGAAGCGATAGGGCTGGGCGTTTTCACGAAGCGTTTTTTTGCGTAGTGAAAATGCAAAGCATTCCGACATCGCGTCGAGTCATTGCGTAACCAA
>NZ_JBKKBJ010000146.1:0-10347 GCF_046714055.1 Methyloglobulus sp.
GATTAGACGCGCAAATCGTTTACGCTTCAGATATGTACGGATATTCCGCGCGTCGTAATCCGCCATTTCGTTGAACGCCGCAGTTGGCGGATTACGACGCGCGGAAACGCTATACTTGTCTGAATGCTGGATAACTTGCGCGTCTAATCCGCCCTACTACGCTTGATCTTTTTTAGCTAATATTTCAATTCAATATTATAGCTTATGACTAAACCCAAAGTTATCGTAACCCGTAAATGGCCTGCTCCTGTCGAAGCGCGGTTGCAGGATCTGTATGACGTGCAGTTAAACGAAGCCGATGTGCCAATGACAGTGGATGCCCTTAAGGCAGCTTTGCAAACTGCGGATGCCCTTTTGCCCACTGTCACTGATGCCATAACCGCCGACATTTTGGGCGTAACCAACAAACGTGCCAAAATCATTGGTAATTTTGGGGTCGGATATAACAATATCGACATCGATGCTGCAAAAAGGGAAGGCCTCGTAGTCACCAATACCCCGCACGTACTGACTGACTGCACGGCAGATATTGCGATGTTGTTGTTGTTAATGACGGCGCGTCGCGCTTCGGAAGGCGATAGGCTGGTCCGCAACCAGCAATGGACAGGTTGGCGGCCTACCCACATGCTGGGGCGAAAAGTGACCGGTAAAACGCTGGGGTTGATAGGTTTTGGCCGTATTGCCCAGGCCGTCGCGAGAAAAGCGCATCACGGGTTCGGCATGAAAATACTGTTTACCGACCCTTATCCGCCCTCGCAAGAAATAATTGACGGGCTACAGGCAACACTATGTGCAACGCTTGAAGAGTTATTGACGGAAGCTAATTTTGTGTCCTTGCATTGCCCCGGCGGTGATGCCACCAAGCATTTGATTAACGAACAACGCCTGAAACTGATGCGCCCATCGGCGCACCTTATCAACACCGCCAGGGGCGATGTCGTCGATAGCAAAGCGCTAATCAGGGCATTGAAAGAAGGTTGGATTGCCGGGGCAGGCCTGGACGTTTACGAAGGTGAGCCGAACATCGACCCAGGATTTCTGGAACTCGACAATGTGGCGTTATTGCCGCATTTGGGCAGCGCCACCGAAGAAACCCGCGTTGCGATGGGTAATCGTGTGCTGGACAATATTGCCGCTTTTTTTGTGGGTCATGAGCCTGGCGACCGGGTTGCTTAAAGAGTCTCTGACTAAATCCTTCGACAGGCTCAGGACGAACGGCAACGTGTTGATTTCGTTCGTGGTGAGCTTGTACCACAGGCATTTCCTTCGGTCGTCGAACCATGAACGAATCAACATATTCCGCGTCTTCTTAGGTTCTGTTGACATTTCAGCAACGGAAAATCAGGCGATTACCGTCATGCCGTCAGGGAGTGACGGCATCCAGTCGGCATGGAAGCCATCCCTGGCTTCTGGATTCCTGCAATCCATGCCGGAAAGACGATACCTCTTTCGGCGCTTAAAGCTAACTCTATGTTTTTGTGAACTTAGTTCCAGTAGTAAAATGCCAACAGAACCTAACGCCTGCCGCCTCTTACTGCGCTAACGTCTTCAAATTTGACTTTCAAAGGCTTGCCGCAGTACAGGTTGCCGTCCAGTCCGGCGATAGCCGCCCTGGCTTCATGGCCTTCCATGCCGATAAAACCGAATCCTCTGCACTTGCCGCTGAAAATATCTGCGACAAGTTGAACGGAGCGGACTTTCCCGTATTGGGAAAATAAGGTTGTTACAGTTTCTTCTGTGGCATCGCTAGGCAGGTTGCCTACAAATAGTCGTTTCAAGTGTGTTGTCCTAATTCAAAGAGATTGTGGCTTGCCTGGCCAACAAAATGTACTTAAGTTCGGTTTAAACGTGGGTTCAAATGGATAGATGTTTTAGGCCGGGACTACGTTGCTGGCTTGAGGGCCTTTTGGGCCGGTTTCCACCTCGTATTTTACGGCTTGGCCTTCAGCCAGCGTCCGAAAGTCACCTTGGCTGACTATCGCAGAAAAATGTACAAATACATCAGGGCTGCCATCGCTAGGTGAAATAAAACCAAATCCTTTGGCCTCGTTAAACCACTTTACTGTACCTGTTGCCATATTACGTCCTCATGCCATCGGCATAAATAAATCATTAGTGTTTGATTGCTAACCATACAAGGCAGAGAAAGGAAAATGCTTGGATTTTCTGAAAGTACTGATCAACGCGCAAGGATTGAATGTAAGAATCGCCAAACGTAAACGCCTGATTTTCTTCTATTCACAAATTTATTATAAGGACTAACCACTAAGATAGCTATTGAAATATTCTTATTCCGATTAAACCTAAGGACTCTGGACACTACAGAAAGGCAAACGGCGGAAAATGTTGCAGTGCTATATAATTTAGCTGGGTTCGGTATTTAGCTTACTTTGCTTCATTATTTATCGGCCACACAGACAGAAAAACAGCAAATTTGAGTTATTTCGCTTGGTTTTTTTGAAGCACCACACAAAAAGCAATGGATCACCTTAAAAAATGACCCCAACCACACTGTTCAAATGTCTTGCCGATGAAACACGCTTGCGCTGTATGGTCTTGCTACAAAAAGAAGGCAAGTTATGCGTGTGCGAGCTTACTCATGCGCTTGATATGCTGCAACCAAAAATTTCTCGCCACCTTGCCCAGTTACGGCAATGTAACCTGTTGCTCGATAGCCGCGAAGGGCAGTGGGTGTATTATCAAATCAATCCTGCGTTACCTGCTTGGGTGTTTGATATATTGGATACAACCGTGAAAGAGCTGGGCGGTGAACATAAGCAACAAGGAGACAGTGATAGATTACAAACGATGGAAAGCCGTCCTGAGATGAAAAGGTGCTGTAACTAATTTTTTTAGTTATAATATTTGCTTATACGAATATATAAATATTGTTAAGGACATCATGTTAAACATCTTGATTTTATGCACAGGCAATTCCTGCCGCAGTATTTTAGGCGAGGCGTTGATTAACCATCTTGCGGGTGACCGGTTTCGAGCCTTCTCCGCAGGCAGCCATCCAACTGGAAAAGTCAATCCTAATGCGCTTGCAACTTTAGTGCGTAACGGTATCCTTACAGACGGTTTTACCAGCCAATCCTGGGATGAATTCGATGGCAAGGGCATTGATATTGCCATTACGGTGTGCGATCAAGCAGCGGGAGAAGTGTGTCCAGTCTACCTAAACAGCGCGATAAGGGCGCATTGGGGCTTGACTGACCCTGCCCACGTTACTGGCACGGATGAAGAAATAGCCAAGGCGTTTCAAGCCACTTACGATGCGTTATCTGCCAGGATACACAAAATGCTGGCATTGCCGTTGGAAGACTTGAACAGCGCCGACATAACAAAGGCATTGAATGAGATTGGCGGCCATTCATGAGCGGTAAGCCGTCTGCGTTAGGATTTTTTGAGCGGTATCTGACGGTTTGGGTGCTGCTCTGTATTGCTTCTGGTGTCGTTTTGGGGCAGTTTTCCCCTGACATTTTTCAAGCCATTGGGCGCATGGAGTTCGCACAGGTCAATCTGCCAGTCGGGTTGTTGATCTGGATTATGATTATCCCGATGTTGGTGAAGGTCGATTTCACTGCATTGCATGAGGTGCGCCAGCACGTGCGGGGAATAGCCGTGACGCTGTTCGTGAACTGGCTGGTCAAGCCGTTCTCGATGGCATTCCTCGGCTGGCTATTTATCCGCAACCTGTTTGCTCCGATGCTGCCTGTAGACCAGCTCGACAGTTACATTGCCGGGTTAATTTTGCTGGCCGCTGCGCCCTGTACTGCGATGGTGTTTGTGTGGAGCAGGCTCACCAGCGGCGATCCGCTCTTCACGCTCTCACAGGTAGCATTGAACGATGCCATCATGGTTGTGGCATTTGCACCATTGGTCGCATTTTTGCTGGGTATCTCAGCAATTATTGTACCGTGGGCGACGCTCATTACGTCATTAGCGCTATACATCGTGATTCCAGTAATTCTTGCCCAACTCTGGCGCAAATTGCTTTTAGTTAAAGGGCAAGCAGCTTTCGATGCCGCTATGGTAAAGATTGGGCCATGGTCGATTATGGCTTTACTGGCAACCCTGGTGCTGCTTTTCGCTTTTCAGGGGGAAGCCATCTTGAAACAACCGTTGGTTATCGCACTGTTGGCTGTGCCGATCCTGATCCAAGTGTTCTTCAACTCAGCCTTGGCTTATTGGTTGAACCGTGCGGTCGGTGAAAAACACAATATTGCCTGTCCATCAGCGTTAATTGGAGCGTCCAACTTCTTCGAACTTGCCGTCGCCGCCGCTATTAGCCTGTTCGGTTTTCACTCAGGGGCGGCACTTGCCACCGTGGTTGGTGTACTGATCGAAGTGCCAGCAATGCTTCTGGTTGTACGGGTTGCAAATGCTTCTAAAGGCTGGTACGAGCGATCCCCAGCGTCTACTTCACAAGGCATGAATAAAAAGGAAAGTAGTCAGCGTTCTTAGTCGTTAAGCAGCATTTTCACTTAGCCAATTACTCAAATTGGCAAAATCGAGTAGGGAGATAGTCTCCGCCCTAGCAACCGGATCGATACCTAGCGCAACAAGGCCATCTTCGCTGATTAGTTTTTTGAGTGAGTTTCTCAGGGTTTTGCGGCGTTGTGAAAAAGCCTGGGTTACCACTTTGTTGAATACGGCTAGATCATTGACCACCACAGGCGGCTTAGGGTGTGGGATCAATTTTATGACGGCTGACATGACTTTCGGCGCTGGATCGAAGCTCTCAGGAAAAACATCAAACAAACATTCCGTTGAGCAGTAATACTGCACCATCACACTAAGCCTACCGTATTTTTTACTCCCTGACGCTGCGCAAATCCGGTCAACCACTTCTTTTTGCAGCATAAAGTGCATGTCTGCAATGAAAGCGGCATTCTCCAGTAAATGAAATAGCAAAGGCGTAGAAATGTTGTAAGGTAGGTTGCCGATGATGCGTAGTTTTTCTTTCTGCCCCCCCTGTTCTATGAGCGCGGAAAAATCAAATTTCAGGGCATCAGCACTGTGAATGGTTAATTGGGGCTGGCCTTTAAATTTATTCCTAAGCAGGCTTACCAAATTCCTGTCCAGTTCTACCACATCAAGCGTGATGTTTTTATCCAGCAACGGTGTAGTTAAAGCGCCTTGCCCAGGGCCTATTTCAACCCAGTGTTCGCCTGGTTTGGTTTGCAGGCTGGACAAAATGTTTGTAATAACGGAATGGTCATGCAGAAAATTTTGGCCAAAACGATTGCGCGGGGCATGTGTTGGGTTAGGCATGGCTGTTATTAGCCATCGCTAGTGCGGTTTCCATTGCATAACGCAAGCTGCCTGAGTCGGCTTCTCCCGTGCCTGCCAATTCTAGTGCGGTGCCGTGATCTACGGATGTGCGAATGATGGGGAGCCCCAAGGTGATATTGGCTGCTCGGCCAAAACCAATATGTTTGAGTACCGGTAAGCCCTGGTCGTGGTACATTGCTAACACGGCATCGGCCTTATCAAGGTTTTTGGGGGTGAATAGCGTGTCAGCGGGTAAGGGGCCATCAAGATTGATACCCTGCTTACGTAAGCCATTTAGGACGGGTTGAATGATGTCAATTTCTTCCCTGCCTAAATAGCCGTTTTCCCCGGCATGTGGATTCAACCCGCACACCAGTATCTTCGGGTTGTCGATAGAAAATCGGGTACGCAGGTCGTGATCCAGGGTTCGAATAACCTGTCTCAGACGGGTATGGGTAATCGCTTGGCTGACTTTTGCCAGGGGCATGTGGATGGTCACTAAAGCCACACGCAAGCCTGGGGTAACCAGCATCATAACAGGATTACCGCCTGTTATATCGGCTATAAATTCGGTATGTCCGCTGAATGCAAAACCGGCATCATTGATAACACCCTTATGCACCGGGGCTGTGACCATCGCCGCAAACAATCCTTTGATACAGCCTTGTGCAGCTTTAGTGATGGTCTTTAATATATAGCGGCTATTGGCAGCGTTAAGATGGCCTGCGTTAACGGGTGCAATCAGGTCAACGGGCATTATGGTTAGTTGTCCTGCCTTATGCGCTGGTGTGGGCGCGTCACTATTGAATTCAATTAACTGAAGAGGTAAACCTAACTGTTTAGCACGTTCTTGTAGCAAGTCTGGGCTTGCTATGGCTACCAGTTGGCAAGGCAAGTCGGATTGTGCCAAAGCAATACACAAGTCTGGGCCTATGCCTGCCGGTTCGCCCGGCGTTAACGCGATTTTTAGGTTTTGGTTATTGGCCATGTGCAGCAAGGAAAAATGAGAGATTTTACAGTATAAAAAGATTAGGGCGGGTTAAAAAAGCCAGTTGTTTTGAAGTTTTTGATGACACAATATCTACCGAAAGTTTATTTTCGGTGGGATGGCCCTATCAGGGCAGAGTTGGGTTATCATTTTTAAAGCATGACTACTTCAATGCAATCTGCCACATTAGAAAATGTCGTGGGCACATGCTGTTTTGTACACATGCGGAATGAATCTTTTGATTGGAGTAAAATCACCCCCAGCAACACTACCCCGTAATATTTATCACCCAGAGAACAGCCTATGCAGCAAGATAATCAGGAATCGTGTTCAAATCCATGTAATTTATGTGGCGGTAGGGGGATATCTGTCCTTGCTAACCATAGCCGTAGCGGCAAGCCGCTCAGGACGGTGATCTGTAAGGACTGTGGGCTGGTCTGGACTGACCCTTTGCCCCATAATCCCAAGGTCTTTTACGAAGATGATTACCGGGTCGCCTATAAGGGCACGTATACACCCAAGCCGAAACATATTCTGCGTGCCGGGAAAGTCGCTTTGTATCGGCGTAAGCTGCTGGACAAATGGCTACCCCAACCGCTAAAAATTCTCGACGTAGGGACAGGCGGCGGGGAATTCGCTTACTTGCTGCAATCGCTGGGTCATGATGTAAGCGGGATAGAGCCTAACAAAGGCTATGCCGAGTATTCAAAACAGGAATACGGCTTGAAAGTCCAAATCGGTTTTATCCAGGACATCCAGCAGCCTGATCAATCTTTCGACCTGATCACCATCTGGCACGTACTAGAACATACTGAAAATCCGCACGACGTTTTGGTCAGGCTACATTCCTTGTTAAAACCTCAAGGCATCCTGGTTGTAGAAGTGCCGACCATAGAAGCAACTTGCCAGTCACCCAAAAGTACTTTTCACGAGGCTCATATTTTCAATTTTAATCTCGATACCTTGCGTAAACTCGGTGAGAAAGTCGGGTTTACCGAACTGGAACATAAAGTTTCCGCAGATGGTGGCAACATCACTGTATTTTTTCAGAAGAGCACCCCCATGGCTTATCTAATTAAAGATAAGGGATTAAACATTCCAGGTAACGCAGAGCGGATTATCAATATCGTGAACAATCATACTGCTTGCAAACATTACCTGACTGCCGAGCCTTATCGGCGATTTTTTTGTCGCATGAGCCGGACGATCAGCGAACAATGCATGACTGCCAATTTTGTCAATGGCAAAAAATTACTCGACCGGTTATATGCTTGATAGGGCTAATGCAGTGAATTTTGAAAAATATGGGGCGACAGTAGGTCACTCTGCTCATCATATTGTGCCATAGCAAGTATTAAATAATGCCATATAGATGCAAGGCACAATATGTCGAGTTACGTGACTTCGATTGCAATCAACTGAGCCGGACGGGGCATGTTGCCAATCCCGTCACGCATGAGGATTCGTGGCGAACGGTTCCAGATCCGATCAGATGCCAAGTATCAGATTGATAGTAAGCAATCATAGGCAACGCAGATGAAGTCTGCCAGGTATTTAGGAGACGGGTTATAATAGTTATAAGTGCCGTTCCTGAAAGAATATGATCATGCCGGAAAAACTAACGACTTCTCTTGAGCCAGACAAAAAACAACGACTGCTATCCATTTTTGAACGGTTGTTACCGCTGGTGGATAGCCTTGCCGACAAGCTGCGGTTAATGTTGGTTCTTGGGCTGCTGGTGACAGTTTGGTTGGTCGTCTGGTTTTTCTTTTTGAAACATTATTCTTTAGCCATCACAGCTATGGCGGGTATTGTGGCACTTTTGCCGACACTGATCCTAGTAAGGTTCTGGTGGGCATTGGAAGAACTAAAAAATCTGCCCGGCATCGCAGGACAAATGGTAGGCGATGTCAAAACTGAACTCCAGGTATCGGTGCAGAATATCCGAGCCGGAAAAGCACCTAAGTTAGGTTTTTTTAGCGCGGGCAAGAGTCTTTGGTCGGTTGCAGCAATGGCTTCTGAGGCACGTGAATTGGTGGGTTCTTATTTCAGCTTAGCGACACTGGCCAACCCGTTCATGCTGGTTTTGGGTGTTTTGTCGTTTGTGAGCGTGTTTTTGCTGTTTTTGGTCGGCATTGTGCTGGCATTTTTTGTTTAGCCGGTTTCACCTTTATCTATGCAAATAATCGCTATTTATCCCGGCACTTTTGACCCGATCACCAACGGCCACCTTGATTTAGTTGCACGGGCTTCCCGGCTTTTTCATAAAGTCATTGTTTCTGTTGCCGTTAATGCAGGGAAAACGCCATTGTTTTCCCTGGAAGAACGGGTAAACTTGGTCGAACAAGCGACCTCAAAACATGCTAATGTGGAAGTGATCGGTTTTGATAATCTGTTAGTCGATTGTGCAAGGCAGTATGGTGCGACTGTGATTTTGAGAGGACTTAGGGCGGTATCGGATTTTGAATTCGAATTCCAAATGGCAGGTATGAACCGTAACCTTGCACCAGAATTGGAAACCCTATTTTTGACACCGCCGGAGCAGTATACGTTTATTTCATCGAGCGTGATTAAATCCATTGCCCAGTTGCATGGCGATATTTCCTCATTTGTACCAGAGGTGGTCTACCAACAGCTAATCAAAAAGTTTAACCAGGACTAAGTATGTCATTGATAATTTATGATGAATGTATTAACTGCGATGTCTGCGAGCCGGAGTGCCCAAATGGGGCTATTTCTCAAGGCGAAGAGATTTACGTTATCAATCCCGCCTTGTGTACTGAATGCGTCGGACATTACGGCCTACCCCAATGTGTAGAGGTTTGTCCTGTCGATTGCATCACTAAAGACCCGAATTACGTTGAGAACAACGAAACCTTGTATCAAAAATATTTAAAGTTAACAAAAAAGCCCTTAACCCCCCCCTCATCCCAACCTTCCCCCTAGAGGCATAGGTATCCACACAAGTTAAAACGCCGTCACCCCGGCAGATACCGTCTTGCCCACCTAAAAGCAAGCGATATTTAGATGGCATAGTTAGGATCAAAAGGTTTGCCAGATTTGATGACGCCGAAGGCGACATGAATTAACTTACGCATAGCGGCGCAAGTAATGGCTTTACCGTTTTTACCGTTACGCTGAAGGCGACCCCAAAAGGCCTGAATGACGGGGTTATGGCGCTTGGCACAAAGAGCGGGCATGTATAAAACCTTACGCAAGGCGGAGTCGCCCGTTTTGGAAATATGCGTATTACCGCGCCATTGGCCTGATTCGCGTAGCACCGGCGCAAGACCCGCAAAGGCCGCAACTTGCTTGGCACGGGTAAAACCATGATGCTCGCTTAATGCCCCCAATAAAGGGGCGATGCAGGCCTCACCAATACCAGGGATAGTTTCGGGCAGGTCACTGCGCTGTTTAAGGTCAGGGTTGTTGTCAATATGATCTTTAATCGCTTTGCGGGTTGATTTTAGCTCGGTTCCCAGGGCGCTGAGGACATTGGTGATCGATGGGTGTGTGCTGGCATCCGCTGTTTCCAGGCGGTTTTGCTCCATTTGAAGCATCTCCAATAGATGTCCGACACGGCGCACCAGCGCCTGCAGTTCGCGAATATGGGCGGGTGGCGGTGTCCACGGCGGTGGCTGCGCCATCAATGCGTAACGGGCCATGAGCTTGGCATCCGCTTTGTCGGTTTTGGCGCGACTCAGTTCACTTTGGCAAACGCATGAATTTTGGCTGGATTAACGGGGCTCACAGGAAAGCCATGGTTGACCAGATAGTCGGCCAATGGCAAGCTGTATGAACCTGTTGCTTCCATACAAATTAATGGGCTATCGTCACCGCAAAGGCTTAAAAACCAGGCTCCAAAACCAGCAAGACCAACGGCGTCGTTGGCAAAGACTTTATGCTTAAACTGTCCTTCCATAAGGCAGGCAACATCGAATTTCTTTTTGGCAATATCTGCGCCGATGACAATATTAAAATCTTTCTTAATCATAGCCTTATCATTGTTTTCAAAAATAAAAAAGTTAATGCTCAGGAGACACCGCTATGTTCAACCTTATGGATACAGGCTCTAGGCCTAA
>NZ_JBKKBJ010000147.1:0-3703 GCF_046714055.1 Methyloglobulus sp.
GCCTGGAGTGCCTTTCAATCAAACACAAGCTCAATCATTTTGCTCTCAGGGCTAAATTGTATTTGAAAGCCGTCCGGCTGGCTTTCGACGAGCTTCAAACGCTTAAGTGCGTAAGGTGAGTTAGTAAATACTCTCGATTATTCATATTCACCTCTAATGACATTATAAATCTGCCTCTAGAAGTGTCCTGTTTAATTAAATCATATCAAAGGGGCGTGCCGCTCACAGACCTTAAGCGAAGCTACCGAACCTTATTATTTTTTATTTTTCATAGGTTTGATTGATATCGGGGCGCAATTCCTCCGAGTCTATGCGTACGGTCAATCCCACCAACGGACTACCCTTTTCGGTCAATTGTGCGACCCGTTCTTCTACGCCATACATCCTGTTTCATCGGCTAAACGTCTCGTCTTGGCAGGTATGAAGCTATTTTCTCATTCCGTTACCCACCCCGCTGTTGCTTAAGCAATAACTCGGCAAACTCTTCCGCTGGTATGGGGCGGCTTTTGATATAACCCTGATAAGTGTCACAACCCCTGCCCTGTAAGAACAACAGCTGCTCCGGTGTTTCCACGCCTTCTGCCAACACTTTAAACCCTAAGGTATGCCCCATCGCCACAATGGTCGCAGCAATTTCCATGCCGCCTTTATTATGGGGAATTTCGTCGATAAAACTTTTGTCAATTTTCAGCACATCCAGAGGGAAATGTTTGAGATAAGACAGCGATGAATAGCCGGTACCAAAGTCGTCAATGGCAAGACGAACGCCTTGGCTATGAAGGCTGTTGAGAATATTCGTCGCGTTGTCCTGATTCTCCATCAATCCGCTTTCGGTTATTTCCAATTCCAGTTGCCCGGCTGGAAAACCGGTTTCGGCCAATACCTTAGCTACCAAGGCGTTAATGTCGCTACGTCGGAACTGTTGTGGTGAAACATTTACCGCCAAGGTTAACGGTGGCAACCCCATATCGAGCCACAGCTGACCTTGGCGACAGGTATCCCGTAGCACCCACTCACCAATCTTTACAATCAAACTGGATTCTTCGGCAATCGGAATAAAAAGGGAGGGGGGTATTAGCCCCTCGTCAGGATCTTGCCAGCGCACCAAGGCCTCGGCTCCAACAATGCGGTCACTGGCAATATCTATTTGCGGTTGGTAGAACACGCGCAGTTCCTGTTGCTCAATCGCTCTACGCAGCCGTCCTTCCAACACAATGCGCTCGCGAATGGTACGGGTGATATCCTCCGAAAAATAGGCAATGCAGCGTCAGCATAATCCAGTAATAGTTCAGAGTTGTCTGCGTGTTGTGGGTACAGGCTGATACCAATGCTGGCGCCAATCTGCACATCGTCACTTTGGATGAGCTGGAAAGATTTGGTTAGGTCGGCGATGATTTCTTTAGCGATCCGCGCGGCATCGTCCGGGTGAGCAATGTTTTCCAGCAACACGATAAATTCATCGCCGCCCCAACGGGCAATCGTGTCTCCAGCACGCAACCGGGCTTTGAGCCTTTCAGCAACCTGTTGCAGTAACTGGTCACCCGCCTGATGACCAAAACTATCGTTAACCGCTTTAAAACGATCTAGATCGAGCATCAGTAAGGCCAGTTGCCTACCTTCACGTCGCGCTATTGCGATGCCATAATTTAGCCGCTCAATCAACAGCCGACGGTTAGGAAGCTGAGTAAGCGGATCATAGAAGGCCAGTTTTTTGATCTTTTCTTCGGCCAACTTGCGCTCAGTGATATCGATATGGGTGTAAACATAATGGGAAACTACGCCATCGTGCCCTTTCGCCGCAGTGATAACTAACCAATTGGGATAAATTTCACCATCTTTGCGCCGCCCCCAAATTTCGCCTTGCCATGAACCGGTGTGCTCGACACTCTCCCACATTACGGAATTAAAAACCTCATCGTGTTGTCCTGATTTGAGCAGGTCTATGTGCCTGCCCACCGTTTCATCTGCCGTGTAGCCGGTAGATTCAGTGAAGGCCCTGTTGACCTGCAAAATGACACAGTTGGCATCGGTGATGACCATTGCTTCCTGGGTCTCGAAAGCAGTGGCAGCGACACGAAGCTGAATCTCTGCTTGTTTGCGCTCAGTAATATCCATCGCCGAGCCGATGTAACCGGTAAATTTACCGCCACCATTATAGAGGGGTATCGCTTTGTCTAAAATCCAGTGCCAAGCTCCGTCCACGCCACGTATACGGTATTCAGACGTAATGGGGTCTTTGCGTTGTGTGTTTTGATAATACCCCACGAAAGCCGTGTCCCTGTCATCTGGATGAACCGTCTTGATCCACGCCTTATAAGCCATTTGTGTAGACTCAATCCCTGTTAAATCCTGCCAGGATTGATTGACGAAAGTGGAATTTCCATTTTCGTCTGTAATCCAAATTATAATGGATGAATTGTTGGCTATCTTTCGAAAACGCTCCTCACTCGCCTGTAGTGCTACCTCTGCTTGCTTCTGAAGAGTAACGTCCCGCAAAGCACTGGCTATAAATAGGCCTTGTTCCGTTTGAATGGGACTTAAACTGATGTCAACGTCAAATTCACTATTATCTTTTTTTAGCCCCATCCCCCTCATTCTGGTGAATGGCGTTTCGAGAAATTGTGCCCGTAGTGCAGGATGGCCAACACGAAAGCGTTCAGGCAGCAGAACCTCTATCGACTCCCCTATCAACTCATCAGCCTTATAACCAAGCAAGATCTCAGCCTGCTGATTGGCCATGCTAATAATTCCCTGGTCATTGCTAATTAACATGGCATCTGGCGTAGCATTGAAGATAGCACGAAGATATGTTTCGCTTGTTTTCAACGCCTGAGGGCTAGGCAGTTGCAATAGTTTAGGGATCAACGGCCAGATTAGTAAGGCGGTCACTAGCGAAACGAGCGCTGTGGCAAATTTGATCAGCCCTTCTAGCCAATAATCCGGATGCCAAATTGTCCAGATGCTCATTAAATGAGTGGTGCCGTATAAAAGAATAAACATTCCAAACAGTACAAACACCCAACGATAAGCTAGATCAGTACGTTTATGAACGAAATACAACATCGCAAAAGTAATGGAAAAATAAGCGATCGCAATGATCGCCTCGCTAAGGATATGCAACTACAAAATTGAAGGTAGCCAGAGATAACAAGCGCCGTGCGGCATAAAACCATTAGGGTTGACTAATAAATCATTAAGTCTGGTTAACATATGTCTCTCCGTTAATAATGCTACGTTTAGCAAAAACGTACAATCTGTATAATGTATAATACATATAGACGACTGCTGTCGCAAGAATTGGGTCGATCGGTGTTGGGAGTAAATTAAATGTCCGGTTTCAGGGTACCTAAGGAGGTGCTGGACGGAACTGGGCAGAATGGCCACAGGAGACCCGGAAGATGAGGTTCGAAGGAGGCTACGGTGGATGGCGGCAAGGGCGTTTGACGCAAGAAGGAGCGGCGCGGCTGTTGGGCGTGTGCGAAAGGACGTCCCGCCGGCATATTGACCGCCATGAGGACCAAGGCCTGGACGGCTTGGTCGACAAGCGGCTGAGCCAGGTTTCACATCGACGGGCGCCCGTGGACGGGGTGGTGCGGTTGGTCGGCTGTTACCGCAAACGCCATGAAGGTTGGAATGCCAAACACTTTTACGCATGGCACAAACGGGACGGGGCGGGCGCAGTCACAGTTGGGTGAAAAACCGT
>NZ_JBKKBJ010000148.1:0-7575 GCF_046714055.1 Methyloglobulus sp.
AGCACTGTTTTCGACTATTTTATCAAGTGAAACTTGCCGAGCTTTTAGACGCTGCTGACGGAGCTTTGATATTATTGGTGCAACCTTTGCCCGGAATGCTTTCGGGATAATCAGCCCAGCACTTAAACATACTATTCGAGAAAAATTATGCAGCGTCATCGGGCGCATTTTCAATGTGTTTCCCAATCGGTACCATCTTGATTGCGACAATTCCAGAAATTTCCCGCATTTTGCACTTAAAGCTTCATCTTTCGCCAAAATTGTGCCTTTTAATTGAGCTATTGCACAGTGTTTATCCTTCACCTCACTATTTAATCGAGCGATATCAAAGTTTTTGTCCTCCACCTCACTATTTAATCGAGCGATATCAAAGTTTTTGTCCTCAACCTCACTATTTAATCGAGCGATTTCATGGTCTTCATTTACTACATCACTATTTGACCGCTCTGCTAAGCGATAAGCATCAAAATGGGCAAGATTAAGCTTTTTTTCTCGCACCAAGAAATCTTTAATCGGATCAGCCTTATCATCAAAATAGACCAGTGAAGAAATATCCTCCACTGGTTGCTTGGAACATATCCCAACATAGGCCAATGGAACTAATTCATCATCTGATTCGTTTTGCCTTTTTAATTCTGCAAGCAACAAATTATTTTTAGTCTTTGCATCAAAAGTGACGCTGTTACGAACTCGCTGTTCCATAATTTTCACATATGGAAAATGTACTTTGAGCAGATCTTGAAACTCCTGCAACATCATTTCCCTCAGGTGATAGGGATTGGCTCCATAAAGCTTAGTGACCTCTGGATTCGGAGAAGAAATAATCAACGTGCCATCCTGTCGCAGCATTCGCGCAATACTCACAATAACGGCTTGTTGCATTTCATAATCGACATGCTCAATCATTTCAAAGCAAGTAACGACATCAAACGAGCCAGCTGGCAACATGGCACCTAAATCGCTACAACGATGGAAGCGAAGTCGTAGGTTGTGATGTGTCTCGGTAGCCCAATCGATTGCCTTTTCGTCAATGTCTAAACCAGTAACGCCTTCAGCCACCTCAGCCAGCATGGCCGAGCCATACCCTGTTCCGCAACCAAAATCTAGAACATGTTTCCCTACCACCAGTGTCCGGGCCAACTCGTACCTGGGCATATGCTCGTATTCAGCGATCTTTGACCATGTTCCTGGTACATAACGTTCCCGCATGAATTCGGTAAAGTCACTGCCCTTCGTTGTTACCAGCAATCCACCAAAATTACCTAGCGATGCAATCTTCGTATGGCTGGGTTCAAGTGGGTACATCCCTTGTACTAGCACGTCACAAAAATGTAATTTCTCCAAAAGAAAACGCAGAGACAACTCCGAGTAATACACTAAATGCGAGGGCGGGTGACGATAACTCCACTCAGCGAGATTTGTGCGTGCCTCATCCGAGCCTGCATTTGGCGTAGTAATCACCAGTTGGGTTTTTTGTGTGATAGCCCCCTTCGAAAACAGGCTATACAGCAAAGGATAAGGAGATGGCAAATGCTCGATTACGTCCAGCATCAACACCAGATCGAATTCATGTGGAATTATGTCTTCAACCGATTCAACTATGTAGGCACTACCAGCCAATCGCTGCTGTGCTATCTGGCGTGCATGGTTGGACACTTCCACACCAAAACATTTCCACCCTTGTTCGGCAGCTAGGGCCAAATGCGTTCCATAACCACAGTCTATATCCAGGATTGACAGGTTTTGCTGTCCACCAAACTGGTCTAAAATAGGCTTAAGAACATCTAGCGACCAAGTCGTCTGCTCGTAATAGTTGCGATACCCTCCCGCTTCTCCACCTTCGAACCAATCTTTACGATCATAGTAATTTTTAGGTGTATTTTTATCAGGCATCGGAAACACATGGTCTGCGCCACAGCTTCTGCATTGATAAAGAGAAAAACCATTTATTTCACACAAAGAAAAAACACCATCGGTTTTTTCGCAAACCGGACATGTATGATTTTCCAAATTTCTTTCTCTCATGATGCTTTTCATGCTTCATTTATTTTGCGGATTGCAATGACCTGCCAGTTCAGCGTATCGTCTTTATCGATCCAACGATTATCCAAATACAAAGCCAACCGATTAATAATTTTGTTAAGCCATTTTTTCTGCACCCCCCGTTCGTGCAAATGACTCAAAAAAATCTGACCAATCAGGGCATACACGCCGCCACAGGGCGATATGGACTTAATCGAAAAGTCATGGCGTTCCAAGAGGCTAATCAAGCCAAATTTGGTAAACCGCCAGTAATCATAAGGCACTTCATGATGCCGCCACTGCATTGGTGCTGTCAGTATCAAGACTCCGCCAGGGCGCACGAGCCTGGCACATTCACCGAGATAAAACTCAACATCATCCAGGTGCTCCAAAGCCTGGGTGGACAATAAAGTGTCAATGCTCGCAGCATCGAGGGGCAATGCCTGGCAGGGCTCTATCTCGATGTCCAGAGAAACACCTTCCGCGGCAGCCACATCAGCGCCTATATAGCGCGAGAGCTTCGGCATAAAGAAACTTTTATAAGGTTGTCCACCACAACCATAATCTAGCATGACACCCTGCGCTTCATTTAGTGCTACATCTTGCAGCCAGGTTCCAATTAAGCTGAGAACAATATAATGGGGGTGGTCAAGTGCCGCCCCTAAAATTGATTGGCGTCTCAACCCACGCAATGTTTCTTTGATCGTACTCATGGTATTCTCGATCACTAATTGATCCATACACAGGGATGGATGAACTTTCCCCATGTTTGGTAATTTGTACGCACCGAAAAAGGCAGCACCAAATCTGTTAAGGCATAACAGATTTTATGGTCTGTGGAATAGGCCGCAAATGCAACCTTGTAATCACCAGGAGCCAAGCAATTAGGTGAAAGATGCAACTGCCCAGTCAGTTTTTCGCCAGCAGCAATAGGCGGCCAAAACACGTTTTTCTCGCGACTGGACTGTCCGAGCAGCCAATCCCCGTCTGTACGGTAAACACTGACGGCAATTACACTTTCTTCAAGGGCAGCCTCAGCTTCCAGCATGAACTCAAACCTAATATCGCCACCCACATCGAAAATTTTGCTTTGTGTACCATCGCTGTTTGACAACTTAATTGAAGAAAACTGTGCCAGACCAGTTGTCTGCTGCACTATAACGGCATCCTCAATTGGGTTTGCATGACCTTTATGGTCAATACTGTCTACGTAGTACTCTTGGCATACATCGACGGGGTAACCTACCATCTTTTGGCTTCCACCTTTCATCCAAATAACACGATCACAAATAATTTGAACCGTACTCAGGTCGTGAGACACAAATAAAATACTTGTCCCCGTTTCTTTTATAGCTTTTATTTTTTCCATGCATTTGTTCTGGAAAGCAATGTCACCGACACTTAATGCTTCATCCACGACTAAAATATCTGGATGCACATGCACTGCAACAGCAAATGCCAAACGCACAAACATCCCGCTAGAATATGTTTTTACGGGTTGATCAACGAAGTCGCCGATGTCAGCGAAGGCAACGATATCGTTAAAACTTGCCTCGATTTCTTCGTTACTTAAGCCCCACACAGCAGCATTCATATAGACGTTTTCACGTCCGGTAAATTCTAGGTTAAAACCGGAACCCAACTCCAACAAGGCCGCTATACGGCCATCGGTTTGAATTCTGCCACTAGTTGGGTTAAGTGTTCCACAGACCATTTGTAGCAACGTAGATTTACCGCTGCCATTTCGCCCAATGATGCCGACTGTTTCGCCTTTTTTTATTTCAAAGGAAACATCTTTGAGCGCCCAAAATTCACGGAAGTATTGCTTGGGTGATTGCCCGGCTAACCTCTGTAGGCGAGGGGCGACAAACTGCTTAAGCCGATCGCCTGGAACGTCGTAGATTTGGTAGCACTTGCTAAGGTTTTGAACGCGGATGGCGATTTCAGTCATGTGTCTTATTCCGTGTCTTTGCTGAGTTGTCCGCAAACCCGCTCGAAAAGTGGGGCATAGCCGGGAAGCCGTGCAAGGATATCATTAAAAGTTTCAGCATCGTAAATGTGGCTAAGACGGTTTCTATCCTCCACGGCATCAAGTAGCAGCAAGTAATCGTCTTCTGTTGTATAACCTCCAAGGTAGTATGCTTTAATAATCTTTTTGGGGGATGCCTCATCCAAACCCTCTTTTTCCTTGAGGAAGACCTTAATTGCCTTCCAGCACAATTCGGTGGCATATTCAAACTTTTGTGCGCGTCCATTTAGTATGCCATCCACAAGCCGTTCGTCCTCCAGTTTTTTACCGAGTTCCACCAAATCCAGACGTGCGAGGTAGGCAAATCCTGTTGTCGCTTCCTGAAAGGCTTTTATTCTCATATCCATGGTGTCGCTTCCTTTCTTACGCACTCGGCAAAACTTCCCTTGAGTTGTGGGGTTGTGACAATATCCACTTTGAACGGCGCAAAAGATTCGTCAAGCTGTTCGGAGATTTCGGCAATGACTTTACGAGGAATATCGGCATCGATCCATAAGTCGTAGTCCGAGTTCCAGCGGTTATCATGACGGGCTCGCGAGCCATATAGATACACCCGAGCCTGCGCTGGGATACGCTCTTTGAGCAGGTTGCGAATATAGGCTTCGGATTGATCGATAAGTTCTTGTCGGGTCATGGTAATTACACAGTTATTCGTAATTTGCCGATTGTCATTCTATCGAAAACATTGGCTGAGCTTCGTCACGGCCAGTTTTTGCAGGCTGGGCAGGGGATTGCTTTAGCCAGTCAGTCGGAGTGTCGTGGATCTCGTAGCACTTGCTAAGATTAGTAACGTGGATGGCGATATCGGTAGTCATGCTGGGTATTATCGGGGTATGTTGTCGGCATAGGCGATAACCTTTGGAACGACTGCCAACAGTGCAGGAGATAGAATAGCGACGGCGGTATATATCTCTGACATTTTTTCATTGCTATATTCATGGGCAATCAGGTTTCTCAACTCGCGAATCTTGATCATTTCGGAGGCATCTGCCCAATCGCGCTTTTCCGCGCGGTAGATACGGTCAAGTATTGTGCCACCACCCGTCAACTCGATCTCATCGATCAAACGGAAGATGCGTTGGATTAGTAGGTCAGCCAACCTAGCAAAACGGCTGGTTAGTGATTCAAGCCGTTCCAGTTGTTCTGGCTGCATTTCTTCCTGCCCAGTTAAATTGAGGCATCTCTCCATGGAATACCCAAGGTAACCGGCTGCGAGTTGTAGGCCAACCAGTTCTTCTTGAAGCAGATCAATTTTTTCTCGTGTCATAACGGCACTGCGGTCTGCATGACCATTCTTGGGAATGGGTGGGTGGCATCGGGATATACGGCAATGTCGATCTTGCGTACACCTAGCCTCTGGTGTAGTTGCGCTAGGATTTCCAGCTTAGTCATCAAATTGATCCTTTTGGAGAGCACCAATAGGTCAATATCGCCACCTTTGGCAGTGTCGTCCACGCGTGACCCAAAAAGGTAAATCATTGCATCAACATCGACCTGGTGGATGGTATCGCTGATAGCTATCTGTTCTTCATAGGTTAAACGCATGGCCCCTTCTACTGCCTTTTTGATTAGGTGGCATGATAGCATTTATTTTTATAATAGCTTACTGATACACATGGTGATGCTTGTCATATTCTGAGAGATAGGCTTAGAGGACATCGGCAAATCCTTTTCTGGTTTTTTGGAACCAGGCGTAGCCTAAGCAAGCGATTACAGTGGCGGCAAGGGTGTAAATGCCTAGGCCTATCCAATTCGGCAAATGTCCCCAGATCAGCACTTCACGCGCTTGTTCGATGATGAAGGTGAGCGGGTTAGCCATGATGAACGGACGGAATTTTTCTGGCACGGCGGTCACTGGGTAAAAAACAGGGGATAAGAACATCAATACGGTGGTAATGATGCCAATGGTTTGCCCTACATCACGCAAAAACACGCCCAGGGATGCGAGTATCCAGGCAAGGCCAAGGGTGAGAATGACTAATGGCAGCAATACCAACGGGATGAAAACCGCTGTCCAATGTAGGAAGCCATTGAAGATTGCAAAAGCAGATAAGAGTACACTAAGGCTTATAAAACTATGGAATAACGCTGCTCCCATGGCGACCACTGGCAAAATTTCAATCGGGAATATAACTTTCTTTACGTAATTGACATTAGAGAGAATCAATCCAGGGGCGCGATTGATTACTTCGCAAAACAGCCCAAGCACAATCATGCCAACAAACAGCACCACAGCGAATTGCGTTTTGCTATCAGCATCACCAATGTTGCCCCAGCGTGATTGGAAAACCTCTGAGAAAACAAAGGTGTACACCGCCAGCATGAACACAGGATTGAAAAATGACCAAGCCAAGCCCATAGCAGAACCTTTGTAGCGGCCTACCACCTCACGCTTAATCATTTGCAGGATAAGTTGGCGGTTGCGCCATAGGCTTCTACTTAATGCCAAAAGGGATGTGGGCTGGGCAGCGTGGGGGTTGATCGTCGTTGAATGCGTAGTCATTGCGAGAGCGCCATTGCTTTCCATGGGTTGATGTTTATGTAGGTCGATTGATGCACTAATTTTCTTTGTAACCAAAGGATTTGAGAAATATATTGTTTGTGTGCTTTCATTTGAGAACCTCCTAAAAATTCAAAAATCTCCTTCTCCCAGAGGGAAAGGGAATTTTTAGAGGTTCCCTATTGTTGCAGCATCGTTATTTTGCACACATAATTCCCCAGCAATAAAGTCCAACTCACTTTCCGTCATAAAAGGGTTCATCGGCAGGCTTATGACTTCACTAGCTGCTTTTTCGGCAATTGGAAAAGCGCCCGCTTTATAGTCCAAATATCCAAAACATTCCTGCAAGTGCAGCGGTTTTGGATAATGGATGGCAGTTGGGATTCCCGCTTTTTGAAGCCTTTCTTGTAAGGCATCCCTGTACTGGGTGTTAAGGGTATATTGCGCCCAAACACTGGTACGATCAGTTTTTATTTGTGGCAGGGTAATTTCCGATCTATTTGTCAGCTTGTTATTGTAGGATTGTGCCACCCACTGCCGCATTTCAATTTCTTTTTTGTAATGCGGCAATTTTGCCAGCAATACGGCGGCTTGCAGGGTATCCAAACGTCCGCCCATGCCAATGTATTTATGGTGATAACGCTGCCCTTGTCCGTGGACACGCATCATACGGATTTTTTCAGCCAACTCGTCATCATTGGTAAACACTGCGCCCCCATCTCCATAGCATCCTAAGGGTTTGGCTGGGAAAAAACTGGTGCAACTAATATCACCCAATGCACTGTCGGTTTTCCCTCTATAGGTTGCGCCAAAACTTTGTGCGCCATCAATGATGACTTTGAACTTATGTTTATCGGCGATAGCCTTGATTTCATCCAGGTCAGGCGGTTGCCCATAAAGTGAAACAGGCATGATAACTTTGGTTTTTGTAGTAATGGCTGCTTCGATTTTGCTTGGGTCAATGTTATAGGTGTCTGCCTGGATATCCACAAACACCGGCGTGGCTTTCATCAGGGCAATGGTT
>NZ_JBKKBJ010000149.1:0-10227 GCF_046714055.1 Methyloglobulus sp.
GTTTTCCGGATTTGAAAAAGTGCCATTAGGGATGACATTTTGGGGCACGGGGTCACTTTTGTGCGGTTTCGGGTGAATTGGCAGAAGAAATGATAAAAAATTGTCTGGAACACCCCTTTGAACCCAAAGGGGATGACACAATAGGGCAGAACCCTGAACGGGTCTTATGACCCGTATCCGGACTTTAGTCCATTATACGAACCCACCAGCTTTAGCTGGTGGTTGTTTAGTTAGGGTCACTAATGTTTTTAAGCCCAGTTCGACCGCTTCTTTTTTGTTTTAAGTCCAGTGGCCTTTAATGCCGCTAGAGCTTAGGGCATCATCTATAACAATGTTGGTACGCATAGCAGGTTGCCTCATGTGTGATATATGAGTATATTGCACACACAATATCTTTTTCAGCATACAGTGCATTAAGGCTGCTATATCGAGTACATTACCTTCAAAATGTTTACAAAACTCACTATTCAACATTAGTTAGTTACTTTCGTGACTTAATTAGCATGACACTCTCACTAACCACCACCAACCACGACCGTCATGTGGCTGGTCTAAAATACGTCTACCCCGTGCTTTCCAGGCGTGCTGGCGGCTTGTCCATCGGCATCAATTTCAATACCAACAATGCTTGCAATTGGCGCTGTATTTACTGTCAGGTGCCAGGTCTTATCAAAGGCGCTGCTCCCGATTTGGACTTGCGGTTGCTTGAAGAGGAGTTGAAGTTTTTCCTTAACGATGTCCGACAAGGTGATTTTTACCGGCGCTTCCAGGTGGATGCAGAGAATCGCGTCATTAAAGATATTGCAATCTCAGGCAATGGCGAGCCGACCAGCGTAAAAGATTTCGCTAAAGCGGTTGCCTTGATAGGGGAAATTGCAACAGTATTCGGCGTGTTTCCAGGAAGCCGATTTGTGTTGATTACCAATGGCAGTTTGATCCATCAACAAAAAGTCAGGGAAGGGTTGAAAGCCTTGCACAGTTTGGGCGGTGAAGTATGGTTTAAGCTTGATAGCGCCACCAAAGAAGGCAGATCGTTATTCAACGTAACCAACCAAAGTGTTAAAAGCAGTTTGAGAAATCTCAGGATTTCATCCGAGGTGTGTACGACAAAATTGCAAACCTGCCTCATTGATTACGCAGGGCAGGGCTGGTCCGAAACGGAAAAAAAGGCTTACCTGGATGCCTTAAAAACCATCAGGGCGACGGCTGATGTGAATGAAATAATGCTCTACACTTTGGCAAGACCCTCCATGCAGCCGGAAGCCAGCCAATTGGCGGCATTTTCTCCCGATGTCTTGGATGCCTTTGCCGAAGATATTCGCCAGTTGGGGTTTAAGGTGTCGGTTGCTGGGTGAGCGTAAACGCTTCCTTTGAAACTTGCTGCTTGTTGTCTGTCTTGTGAGCCACTATAATGCCTGATTCGATCAACGTGCGAATGTGGCGAAATTGGTAGACGCGCTGGATTTAGGTTCCAGTAGGGTAGCCTGTGGGAGTTCGAGTCTCCCCATTCGCACCACTTAATACATAAGTAAGCAATATGAGCCTTACTATCAAATTTACTGCCGATTGTCGGCATTCCCGTAAAAATCCAATCCGTTTGTTGAGGTAACCCTATGCAAGTTTCTGTCGAGAAGACATCAGAATTGAGCAGAAAAATGACCGTTAGCGTACCTGAAACCGTCGTTCAGGAAAAAATGGCCGAACGCCTGAAAACCCTGGGCCGCCAAGTCAAGATTGATGGCTTCCGTCCAGGCAAAGTGCCTCAACATGTTGTCAATAAAATGTATGGCTACCGAGTGCGCGGCGAAGTGGCGGGTGACCTGATCCAGTCCACTTATTACGATGCCTTACGCGACCAGGATTTAAAACCTGCCGGGCAACCGCACATCCATGACCTCGATGAAGCAGAAGGTTTCAAATATACCGCCGAGTTTGAGGTATATCCTGAGATTTCCCTAGCTGGCATTGAAAGGCTGGAGATAACGAAGACTTTAGCTACCGTAGAGGTAAGCGATGTTGACGAAATGATTGAAAAGCTAAGGGCACAGAAAAAAACCTGGAACGAAGTTGAACGGGCTTCGCAACAAAAAGACCGGATTACGATTGAGTTTTCCGGCCTGAGTGAGGGCGAAAATTTTACCGATGGTACGGTGCAGGACTTCCCAGTGGAAATCGGCGCCAAACAAATGATCCCCGGCTTTGAAGATAACCTGGTGGGCCTTAAAAAAGATGAGAGCAAAACTTTTTCGGTGACTTTTCCAGGGCAATATAACAACGCAAAACTGGCCGATAAAGCTGCCGAGTTTGAGGTTGAGGTTCTTAAAGTGGAAGAGCCTGTGCTACCCGCTGTAGATGAAGAATTCATCAAGGCTTATGGCACTCAGGACGGGTTAATGGCTACTTTCCGGGCAGATATTAAGGCCAATATGCAGCGGGAACTTGAACAAGCCCTGCATGGCAAGTTAAAAAATTCGGTATTGGATGCCTTATATGAAAAAATTCAGCTGGTAGTTCCTAGTACCCTAATCGATGAGGAAATTCAAAACTTGATGAAACCTTATCTTGAATCTGCCAAAAAACAAAAACTGAAACGGGAAGATTTGCAGTTGCCCAAGGATGTTTTCAAAGCCCAGGCAGAGCGTCGTGTGGCATTGGGTTTGATTTTGGGTGAAATCATCCATACTAAAGACATCAAGGTCGATGACAACAAAGTCCGCAAGACAATCGAAGATATGGCGAAAAGCTATGAGCAACCAGAGGCTTTTGTGTCATGGTATTATTCGGACAACAGCCGTTTACAGGGCATCCAGCAAATGGTGTTGGAGGACCAGACGGTCGAATGGCTAGTTTCAAAGGCAAAAATATCTAATGAAACAACGAGTTTTAGTGATATTATGGACAGCAACCAACGCTAAGATATTTTAATGTATAACAACCACAGCAATATAAACCAGATAACACCTCCACAAGCCGCCGGTACTTTAGTGCCGATTGTCATCGAACAAACTGCACGGGGTGAACGCAGTTTTGATATTTACTCCAGGCTCTTAAAGGAGCGGGTCATCTTCCTGGTCGGCCAAGTTGAAGATTATATGGCTAATCTGGTTGTGGCGCAGCTGCTGTTTCTGGAATCGGAAAACCCCGATAAAGATATACACCTTTATATCAATTCACCGGGCGGTTCTGTCACGTCAGGCATGTCCATTTACGATACCATGCAATTCATCAAGCCTGATGTCAGCACCATGTGCATAGGACAAGCGGCCAGTATGGGGGCATTGCTGTTGACAGGCGGAGCGAAAGGCAAACGTTATTGTTTGCCGCATTCACGAATGATGATTCACCAGCCCTTGGGCGGTTATCAGGGCCAGGCTTCGGATATTGACATCCATGCAAGAGAAATACTGCAAATCCGGGATAAGCTCAATAAGGTCTTGGCACATCATACCGGGCAACCCATAGAGAAGGTGCAGCTTGATACGGATAGGGATAACTTTTTAAGCCCGGAGGATGCAGTCAGCTACGGGTTAATCGATAAAGTATTGTCGAGCAGAACTTTTGCGGCTCTGTGAGCAATTAACAGTAGGCATAACACTTGGTTTTAGTATACTTTAGGTAATGACGATAACGATCATATTTAGCTGGGCCTTATTAGGAGTCCAAAACTATGAGTAATGAAAGAAACAGCAAAGACGACGATAAGCTGCTTTATTGTTCATTTTGCGGCAAAAGCCAGCAAGAAGTCAGAAAGCTTATCGCAGGCCCATCGGTATATATTTGCGACGAGTGCGTAGACCTGTGTAACGACATCATTAAAGATGAGTTGCAGGACAAGTCCTCTTCTTTTTATGGCGGGGAATTGCCCAAACCCAAGCAAATCAAGGCAGAGCTAGATAGCTATGTGATAGGGCAGGAGCGCGCAAAGAAAATTTTGGCAGTCGCTGTTTACAACCATTACAAGAGACTGCGAAATAAGTCCAAAAAAGACGGCGTTGAACTGGCAAAAAGCAATATTCTGTTGATTGGCCCTACCGGCTCAGGAAAGACCTTGTTAGCTGAAACCTTAGCGCGATTACTGGACGTGCCGTTTACCATAGCTGATGCCACGACCCTGACTGAAGCCGGATATGTCGGTGAAGACGTGGAAAATATTATCCAAAAGATTTTGCAAAAGTGCGATTACGATGTCGAGAAAGCCGAAACCGGCATCGTTTATATTGATGAAATCGACAAAATATCACGGAAGTCCGATAATCCATCCATTACCCGCGATGTGTCGGGTGAAGGTGTACAGCAGGCATTATTAAAGCTGATCGAAGGCACGATTGCCTCAGTGCCTCCGCAAGGCGGACGCAAACATCCGCAACAGGAGTTTTTGCAAGTTAATACCGCGAATATCCTGTTTATTGTCGGCGGTGCTTTTGCTGGGCTGGATAAGGTTATTAAAGCGCGTTCTGAAAAAGGTGGCATCGGGTTCTCTGCCGATGTTAAAGCCAAAGATGAATCCAAGAATGTCGGTGAGCTATTTGCCGAAGTCGAGTCTGAGGATCTGATCAAATATGGACTGATTCCTGAGTTCGTAGGTCGCTTACCTGTCATCGCTACGCTGGATGAGTTGGATGAACCGGCATTGATAAAAATTCTCACAGAACCTAAAAATGCCTTGATCAAACAATATCAGCACTTGTTTGAGATGGAGGGTGCGGAATTGGAGTTTCGGGAAGAGTCGCTAGGCGCTATTGCCCGAAAATCGATGGAAAGAAAAACAGGCGCAAGAGGGTTGAGGACTATCGTCGAGAATGTCCTGCTTAATACCATGTACGAGCTGCCTTCTGCAGACAATATCAGTAAAGTAGTGGTCGATGAAGGCGTTATTATGGGGGAGTCCGAACCCTACTTGGTTTATGAGACTGAAAAGATAAAAGCTTAGGCCAAGCGGTTTATCAGGACATGACGAAAGGAGCTTTAACCTTATAAAGCTCCTTTTTTGTTTTCGGCATTCCAATAAGGTTTTTGCCCAAACTGTAAAAAAATTGATACCGTGTTGCTATCAATTACATTTCATTCTTGCTATTTAAAATAGTATCCCCATAATCTCAGGTAACACACATTAAAATTCCATTCATGGAAGCAAAGAAGATGACAGAATCAGAAATGTTAGTACCGGTATTGCCACTAAGGGATGTTGTCGTTTATCCGCACATGGTCATTCCTTTATTCGTCGGCAGACAGAAATCGATCGACGCCTTGAATGCCGCCATGCTGGAAAACAAGCAAATCTTGCTGGTGGCCCAAAAAGAAGCGGGAGTTGACGAGCCGGAGTTTGCCGATCTTTATGAAGTTGGGACATTGGCCAACATCCTTCAGTTATTGAAATTGCCGGATGGGACGGTCAAGGTGCTGGTGGAAGGCGACGAACGTTGTCACGTCAGCAACTATAAGGAAACTGGCAGTTTCTTCTCGGCCAACGTATCAAAAATTAATGACATTATGCTCATTTCAGAGCAGAAGCTGGATGCTTTGAAACGTACGGTCATGAATACGTTTGATCAGTATGTTAAATTCAATAATAAAATTCCACCCGAAGTGCTGAATGTCTTAATCGGCATTGACGATCCAAGCCGTCTCGCCGATACGATGGCTGCCCATATCGCCATCAAGATTCACGAAAAACAAGTGATACTCGAAACCGCTGATATCGAACAACGGCTGGAAGTCTTGATGGCGTTGATGGAAGGCGAAGTCGATATTCTGGAAATGGAAAAGAAAATACGCGTGCGCGTGAAGCAGCAGATGGAGAAAAACCAAAGGGAATACTATCTGAACGAGCAGATGAAAGCGATCCAAAAGGAATTGGGTGATATGGACGATGTACCCAATGAAATTGAAGATTTAGAGAACAAAATTGAAGATGCGGGTATGTCCAAAGAGGCGAAAACTAAAGCGAGCAATGAGTTGAATAAGCTCAGGCTTATGTCGCCGATGTCCGCAGAGGCCACTGTGGTGCGCAATTATATCGACTGGATGGTTAGCGTTCCCTGGAAGAAGAAAACCAAGGTCACAAAGGTATTAAAGGATGCTGAGCAAGTCTTGGAAGCTGAGCATTACGGGCTTGAAAAAGTTAAGGAACGCATTTTGGAGTACCTTGCGGTGCAACAGCGCGTCAAGAAACTCAAGGGCCCCATATTATGTTTGGTGGGGCCGCCGGGCGTCGGTAAGACCTCGTTGGGCGAATCCATCGCCAGGGCAACCAACCGTAAATACGTGCGCATGGCTTTGGGCGGGGTTCGCGATGAAGCGGAGATACGCGGGCATCGCAGGACTTATATAGGCTCCATGCCCGGAAAAATATTGCAAAGCCTGGCTAAGGTAAAAACCAGGAATCCCTTGTTTTTGCTTGATGAAATTGACAAGATGGCCGCTGACTTCCGTGGTGACCCTGCTTCGGCTTTGCTAGAAGTGCTCGATCCAGAGCAAAACCATACGTTTTCGGATCATTATCTGGAAGTCGATTTTGATTTGTCGGATGTGATGTTTGTTGCGACCGCCAATACCATGAATATTCCTCCGGCATTGCTGGACAGGATGGAAGTCATACGGATTGCGGGTTATACCGAAGACGAGAAAATTAATATTGCAATCAAATATTTGATTCCAAAACAGATAAAAAATAATGGCTTGAAAGAGCGCGAAATTGAGATTACCGAAACTGCGGTCAGGGATATGATTCGGTATTACTCCCGTGAAGCAGGCGTGCGCAGCCTTGAGCGTGATATTTCAAAAATTTGCCGTAAAGTTGTTAAAGACCTCTTGTTAGAGCCTAGCCAGAAAAAAGCGGTCATTACCCCGAAAAACTTGAATCTCTACCTGGGAGTCAGGCGCTATCATTACGGTCTTGCCGAAGAACAGGATCGAATCGGCCATGTTTCGGGGCTGGCGTGGACTGAAGTGGGCGGCGAGCTATTGACGATAGAGACAGCGGTTATTCCGGGTAAGGGCAAGCAATCGGCCACCGGTAAGCTTGGGGACGTAATGAAAGAGTCTATAGAGGCTGCCATGACTGTGGTCAGGAGCCGTTCGGATATACTGGGCCTGGATAGCGAGATATTTCAAAAGAACGATATCCATATTCATGTGCCGGAAGGGGCTACGCCGAAAGATGGCCCTAGCGCGGGTATCGCCATGTGTACTGCGGTCGTGTCGGCGCTCACTAAAATTCCGGTTCGCGCTAATGTGGCCATGACGGGGGAAATCACCTTACGCGGCGAAGTATTGCCTATTGGCGGTTTAAAGGAAAAACTGCTGGCTGCACATCGCGGTGGCATTACCACGGTGCTGATCCCTTCTGAAAATGAAAAGGATCTGGCTGAAATACCTGAAAATATTAAGCAGAATTTACTGATTAAACCTGTCCAATGGATAGATGAAGTGCTGGCAGTTGCCTTGCAGTATATGCCCAGTCCTTTAGGGAAAATCGCCAGTGACGAGCAAGGTAAAGGAGAACCTGATACGGCTAAAATAAAGCCAAGCCCTGGGGTAATCGCGCACTGAAACAGTGCGTATGGATATAAATGGTCAGGATACAAGAAGCCCTGACCTTTAATGCTTGACACTCAATGGAGGCAGTTGTTATAAATACCCAATCTTATTCTTATGTTGTTCAAGGAATGTACATAAGGATCGATACGCTGTTATTGCTACATAAAAACAACATACACTTTCCTAAAATAATGCTCACTTTCCTAAGGGGGAATAAATGAATAAATCGGAACTTATTGACGCTATTGCAGAGTCTTCTGGATTAACCAAGGCCGATTCGGGTCGTGCGTTGGATGGTTTTATCGGTGCGGTTACGGGCGCTTTGTGCAAGGGGGACTCTGTGACTTTAGTCGGCTTTGGCACCTATTCCGTTAAGGAAAGGGCCGAACGGTTAGGGCGTAATCCTCAGACGGGGCGTGAGATTACCATTAAAGCGGCAAAAATCCCGGCATTTAAGTGTGGTAAATCACTAAAAGATGCTATAAAATAGCTCTTTTTAGTCGGGTGCTTAGCTCAGCTGGGAGAGCATCGCCCTTACAAGGCGAGGGTCGGGGGTTCGAACCCCTCAGCACCCACCAGACTTTGGAGCGGTAGTTCAGTTGGTTAGAATACCGGCCTGTCACGCCGGGGGTCGCGGGTTCGAGCCCCGTCCGCTCCGCCAAATCGAAAGCCCTGGGCCACCTGGTTCGGGGCTTTTTTTTGACAGGCTGCTTTGTTTATAACAAGTTTTTAGATTATATGGCTTCTTTGGATTGAACTTATGCTGACAACAATTAGAGAAAAGGCGCAAGGTGCTTTTGCTTGGATAATCTTGATAGTGATATGTGTTCCTTTTGCATTATGGGGCATCCAAAATTATGTGGATACTGGCAAGGAAGCGTCAGTCGCATCCGTAGGCGATAAGGATTTTTATCAACGTGATGTCAACAATGCCTATGAGCAATACGCCCAGAATTTTCGGGGTATGACGGTTGATGAGCAACTTTTGAAACAGCAAGCCTTGGATAAGCTGATAAAAGATGAAGTGCTGTTGCAATACGCCCATGCAGAAGGGCTCGTTGCAACCGATTCTAGCGCCCGTGATTTCATCAAAACATTGCCGTATTTTCAAACCGAAGGAAGGTTTGACGAAAAGCGCTATAAATCGTTGCTTACTTCACAAAAGCTGTCATCGACTGAATTTGTGAACAAAATTAAAAGCGCCCTGATTATGGAGCAATTCCAGCGTAGTGTCATCGACAGCAGTTTTGCCACACAATACGCCATTGAAAGTTTTTTCAAAATTCAAAATCAACAACGCGATGCCGATTATGTAACCGTCACCTTGGAGAAGGTAACGGCACCACTCGGCGACCAAGAGATTTCCGCTTATTACCAGCAGCATCAGGATGCCTACAAACTGCCTGAACAGGTTTCCGTAGAATCCGTAGAATTGTCGCTAGAGGAACTAGCCAAAAAAGTCGCCGTGACTGACGATAAGCTCCGCGCTTTTTATGAAGAACAAAAAGAGCAGTACA
Source organism: Methyloglobulus sp. (assembly GCF_046714055.1). GTDB lineage: Bacteria > Pseudomonadota > Gammaproteobacteria > Methylococcales > Methylomonadaceae > Methyloglobulus. The sequence continues at coordinate 9,057 of NZ_JBKKBJ010000149.1, forward strand.
GCACACCGGAACGGCGAAAAATTAGCCACATCCTGTTTGCCGTCAATGTAAAAACCGATGACAAGACTGCATTGGGGAAGGCCTTAAAGGCGCAACAAGATTTAAAAAGCAAAGATTTTTCGGCATTAGCCGCAGAAGTGTCCGATGACAAGCTCACGGCCAAAAAAGGCGGCGATTTGGGGTTGTTTATCGTGGGCAGCATGGAAAAATCGTTTGAAGAGGCGGCAAGTGCGCTGAAGCTAGCTGAGGTATCCAAACCGGTCAAGTCCACTTTCGGCTATCATTTGATCAAGGTTACCGAGTTAGTCCCAAGCGAAGTCAAGTCTTTTGATACTGTTAAAGGAGAAGCCACCAAAGGCTATCAAAAAGCGCAGGCAGAAAATGCTTTCTATGAAGCTGGCGAAAAGCTCACAGAAGTGAGCTATGAGAATCCGGACAATTTGCAAACCGTGTCGGAGGCTCTTACGCTAAGCGTCCAGAAGTCAGGATTATTTGCGAAAGATAAGGGTGAAGGTATTGCCGCTGAGAAAAAAGTCCGCGATGTCGCTTTTTCTGAAGAAGTGCTGCAGGGCAATAACAGTACGCCGATAGAGTTAGGAACGAATCGTTTGGTGGTTTTACGGCTCCTCGAACACAAACCTGCGGCAGCGCGGGACCTGAATAGCGTCAAACAGGAAATAATTGCTGAGCTAACCAATGAGAAGGCTAAACAGCAAGCGATTGACAAGGCAAATAAAATCAAACAACGGCTACAAGCAGGTGAGGCTATACAAAAAGTGACTGCCGAAAATAAGTTGACTGTGAAAGAGGTAACCGGTTTGGTGCGCAACAAAAACACCTTGCCTGAGCAACTCAACGATGCCATTTTCAGGGCGGCTAAGCCTGTTGCCGATAAAACCACGACTTTCGGTGTCGCCTTGGCTACGGGTGAACAAGTTGTCGTTAGCCTGAAAAAAGTAATGCCCGGCATTATGAGCGATGCAGACAAAAAGCAGCTAGAACTTGCCAAAAAGAATCTCGCCAAGGCTTTTGGCCAGTCAGAATTTAATGCGATGCTGGCAAGCCTGCAAGCAAATGCCGATGTTTCGATTAAAACCCAGTCCAAGCCGCAGTAAGGCATAATATGTACTGGCTGAGACTTGACTGATATCTTAAAAATTTAATCGTAATC
>NZ_JBKKBJ010000150.1:0-5442 GCF_046714055.1 Methyloglobulus sp.
TGCGGCGTTCAAACTCGATCAGGGTAATCCTTAAGGAATCTCTGAACAAGTTGCTTCCGCCCATGGTTTGACAAGCCCACCACTAACGTAATCAACACAAACCGTTCGTCCTGAGCTTGTCGAAGGAAGCCTGTCGAAGGACTGTGCAGAGTTTCCTTAAAATAGCCTTCTGATTTTGTTCTTCGTTAATGTGAAGTAAATTGAATGTATGGCCGTAAGATCGATCGAGCCTACGCTAAATTTCCAGCTTTACAAAAAATTATAATGGGATTATTGTTAGATTGGTGAATTTGTAAAACACCGAGTTACAAAAATAATTAAAATCGGAATATGGTTCTGGTTGAGCCGATAATACACAACTTTGAAGGAGAAGAAATGAAAACAATATCTAAAGCTGTCAAGCTGGCTTTGGCCGGTGGTGTTGCGTTGAACTTAGTATACGGGGCAGTTCTAGCTGATGATGGGGGTTCAGCTTCTCAGATAAAGAACTGTAAAGATGCTGGACTCACTTACGAGGCATTGAAAGGTGCGATCGCAAATGCCCCTGAAGCCACGAGTACGTTAGACAATGGAGGGTTTGGCTTACATATGTGGGTAACCCTTGTAAACCGCGATGGATTTGTTTGCGCAGTAGCCTTTACCGGGATCAATCGTGGTGCCGAGTGGCCGGCAAGCCGCGTGATCTCTGCACAGAAGGCTAGCACGGCCAACTCCCTGAGCACGCCTGCAGGTGTTAACCTTAATTTCCCTAATGGCTTGGCCTTGTCCACAGCCAATCTCTACACCTCGGCCTTAGGCGGTGGCAGCCTCTTCGGCGTACAATTTTCCAATCCCGTCGATACCCAGGTGGCCTATAAAGGCCCCGCAGTTTTGTGGGGACAAGCAAACGACCCTATGGTCGGTAATAGGGCCGGGGGGCACAATGTGTTCGGCGGCGGCTTGGCCCTTTACAATAAAAATGGCAAGCTAGTCGGCGCACTAGGCGCTAGCGGCGATACGTCGTGCAAGGACCACAACTATGCTTGGCAGATCCGCCACGCCTTAAACCTCGACTATTTAAAAACCCCGGTAGTAGTCACTGGTGTAGCAGCAGCCTTTGACGGAGATACCGCCCATCCTGACAACATCATTTATGATATGGCGTATGATGCTACGGATAAGGGGGCGAAAAACGATCTGAGCAGCACGACGGGCTTTGGCCATGTTATGTGCGGCTTTAAAGAGGACTCAATTAGCCCGTACCTGCCTGCCGTTCAGTAAGCGACTCGCAAAAGCCTGGTGTTTAATAAAGAAGCCTCTGCCCAGTACAACGCGGCGGCTTTTTTCCACGAATTCACGGGACCTGCGGACGAGCAACTCGCTGAGGATCACGACCAACTGAAACTCAAGAGGAACGGCGGAATTACATAGTCGAAGAACCAAAAGGAGACCCTATGAAACTCGTACTCCAGATCGCAATGGGTGTGTTTTTGGGGGCGTTGATGTCACAATTGCTTTTGGATCAATGGCACTCCTATCGAGCACAGCATGTAGCCGAAGCAGAGCGTCAAAGGTTGGCTGTGCAAGAAAAAACAAGAAACGAGCGAGACCAGAGGGTTCGCGAGGTTCTTATGGGGCAGCTGCAAGGAAAGGCTGTGGATAATATATCCCATCCCCTGAAGGGTGATACCCGCCCCAAAATCGGCCTCGAAGACCAAACGATGGGTATACCGCCTACGGAGTAATGCTCTGATCTGCTGAGCTATTATCTTGGGCAAGGCCGTAAGATACTCTGTTCAAAGTCAACCCTATTTCGATGAAATTAGCAAGTAGCCTTGATGCAGCTTGCGGAATCGAGGGTTTTCAGTTCCTAATTAGCCTCGATTTCGTTACACTACATCGAGGCTACTTGCTTGTCTATTCGTATAGACAATCTGCCATATCAGGGAGCCTGATTTTGTGCGGATCGTGCATTTTGTTGGCTTCATCGTTGGAATCTTGGCAAACTTCTCGCCACTCATGGTAGACCTGGAATGCTTTATTAAAATCCGCATTCAGGAAGCCTGACGATAAACTGGCGCATAGATGATAAAGCCCGGAGTAGTGTTCTCCCTGACCGGATGAACAATGATAGACCTTCTCCGATAGCAGCCGCATTATCGCTAGCATTTGGTACGCTTGATGGCCTTCACCCTGATTCTCGGCAATATCTTTATCCTGCATCGCAAGCGCTTGTATGGCGGTATAGGCAAGGGCAACCAGTCCGGCCAGAATTTCCGCTATTTCCCCAGATTTAATGGCTTTGAAAGTTACGCTTCCCGCATCCATAAGCAATGCTTGGGAGAAAATAATATCCATGTCTGAAATGTGCGGGATTTCCCCTTCTTTAAACTTTGGGTGGGGTTGCATGGTTTTTACCAGCTCTAAATGGTGATGCATAAAGTCTCCTTTCCATGCTTCGTTATAAGGGCAAGGCGCAAAACCAGCATGGCTTATACCTCGATACCGCTATGTATGACAAACCGAATTTGTTATTTATCCACGTCAATAGCGTTTAAAGCAGTCGGTATCCACCAAAAACTGCCAGATTTGATTACGCCCAGCGTTACGATTGCCTCATTAAATCTACTTTGTCAGATTAATCCGCGAGTTCGTCATACCCGCCGGGAAGCGGGTATCCAGACTCCATGGATGGCAAGCCCAAATCCATCCATGGAGTCTGGATACCGGCAAGCCATGCCGGAATGACGAGCTTGGATAATATAGATTATGTAATCTGACAAAATAGAATTAAGTTTGAATTATTGATCTTCTCAGCGTCCTTAACGATAACGATGGCGGTGAAAGAAGTAAGGTTGGTAATAGCCGCCCCAATAATAAGGGTTATAGCCATAAAATCCACCATAAGGATAATAACTGAACCCGCCATAACCGTATCCACCATAGTAAGGGACATAGTCCTGTTTTTGCCACAAATGGATATGTTTCGCCGACACCAGAGGAAGCCGCAGGGTCTTTTTCCCTATGGTGCGCCCAGTTTCACCTTCCAGCGTACCAGCGACAGTGATTGCAGTATCTTTGGTGTAGACCGCAGGATCAAGAAACTCGGGGCTTTTGATAACGAAACGGCCTTGATACGATTCATCTAAATCTGGACGGCCATAACTGCCAAGCGGGTATAGCAATATTTGGATAGCGCTAAAACTGGGTTCGTTTTCTACTTCGACAATCGTGCCACCCCAGCGTACCGGCGCATTTTTGTAATTGCCCAAGTTTGCGAGCGCTTGCTGATAACTGAGATCAAATGCGGGTGGATCTTCGATGGCGGGTGGGAGGCTCGAACAAGCGGCCAAAATAAAACAGGTGATGAGCAAATAAATTTTCATGGACCAGCTCCAGCGAATTGTTTTCATTGGGTTTGTCACCCGAAAAGAGCGTATTATAAAATAACGATAACGGGTCAATTTGTTAGTTTAGGCAAGTAAAATGCCCAGTAATTCAATCCGGTGTATCTGCTCTTTTACGAACACAAAGTTAAGCAGATTTTAGCTGAATTTCGTAATCTACAGGCGACCCATAGCTATAGCCAGAATGAAGGTGTTTGCGATCATAAAACACCTTGAACCACTCAAATAAGATTTTGCGCTTCGTGCAAAACTTGCTCTCGGATATAATAAAAACCCTCTTAAGTGAGCTAAAAAAACTAGTGTTTAATTTTTACAACTAAGGATTGTAATTTATTAATTTCAATCCCAGTAAATACAGATAGTTACTGACAAATAAAGATTATTTTTCGAATAGGTACTAGCTAACTCCAATTATCCCGACAAATGGGTAAGGAATATCTACAACCCTATTTAGACACAACCCCGATTCATAACAAGATCCGTTAATGAAAAAACTGCTGTTCCAATTCGACACGGATATCTACCCTTCCGTTTTCGACACGGTTGTCGCTTATGATGGCGGCGCTGATCATGTCATTGGGTATGGGGGCTTGTCGCCCGAAAACGTAACCGCATTGGTTGAAGGCACTATTTTTACGCGCGCCCCTAAAGAGAAGAAAAATACTGCCATTTTTGTAGGCGGAAGTGACATGGTTGCCGGGCAAGCCCTCTTTAAAGCCGTACAAAAGCATTTCTTTCCCGGTTTTCAAGTCTCTGTCATGCTTGACAGTAATGGTTGCAACACCACGGCTGCCGCTGCTGTCGCCAAGCTGGTAGCTAACCGTAGTTTTGCCGGGAAAAAAACCGTGGTTTTGGCGGGCACTGGCCCCGTCGGTCAGCGGGCTGCGGCCATGTTAGCCAAAGAAGGCGCAGTGGTGTCGATTACTTCCCGGAATATGGCACACGCTATAGAAGCCTGTGATGCTATAAAAGCCCGATTTGGTGTTGACCTGACTCCCGTTGAGGCCTTTGATAATAGCGCCAGGGCAAATGCGATTGCCGATGCGAATATCGTGCTGGCTGCCGGTGCCGCAGGAATTGAATTGCTTACCGAAGAACAATGGCGGGACAATAAGAATATCGAACTGATAGCCGATGCCAATGCCACGCCACCACTTGGAATTGGCGGTACGGACATGATGGATAAGGGCATAGAACGGCATGGCAAGGTTATCTGGGGGGCTATCGGCTTCGGCACGCTCAAGCTGGCTTTGCACCGGGCGTGTATTGCCAAATTATTTGAAGACAACACGCAGGTTTTTGATGCCGAAAACATCTTCGCTTTAGCCAAGGAAATGGCGTAGTTCGCACTTCCAGTGAATGCTTTTTCCGACCAAGCCATCATCGCCCTGAGAAACAGCGCATTCAACATTTTTCAAGCTGGCGTTGCCGCCGCCGATCCTTATCAAGCGGTAAAACGCTGCCTGATAGCCGAAGAAAAGCAGTTACAGATTTTGTTGGATAGCTGCGGTGAAAAACGAACAGGAAGTTGGGCTAAAATCCACCTGATCGCCTTTGGCAAGGCCGCTTGCCCCATGATTAAAGCCGCTTTGGATAGTCTTCCGGAGCAATGTGTTTCAGATCAGGCGATTGCCGTCACTAATTACGAAAATGTAAAGACAGTAGATGGTGTTAATGTCATCGTAGCTTCTCATCCTTTACCTGATGCAGCGGGATTCAATGCTGCCCAGTTATGTGCCGAAGTAACTAAAAATGCCCAAGCGGGTGAACTGGTTTTGGTATTGGTGAGCGGTGGCGGGTCTGCCCTGATACCTTATCCGGTCGATTCGGTGACTTTGCAGGAAAAAATCCTTACGACTGACTTATTGCTGGCTTCCGGCGCAACGATTAATCAGGTCAATTGCGTACGCAAGCATCTATCCCAGCTAAAAGGCGGTGGGCTGGCGAGAATGGTTGCGCCTGCCGATTTGCATACCCTGATATTGTCAGACGTAATCGGTGATGACTTATCGGCTATCGCCAGTGGCCCGACTGTCCCAGATGAGACGACGTTTAG
>NZ_JBKKBJ010000151.1:0-4378 GCF_046714055.1 Methyloglobulus sp.
CTGGCCGACCTTCACCGCAATGGTTGATATGAGCCACAGTCTGGTTTTGAGGATTAGGTTGTACAAAGTAAACTCTGGGCTAAGCAATTGATTTCAATTGTTTTGATTATTTTTTGCGTAACTTGCACATATCTCAAAAAGGGCGTTCACTGCATGTTTTTCTCGAATAAAAGGGCAACTTGTTTCAGTAAAATGTTCGAAGTATCGTCCCGTTGTTTCCTGGCCAATGGGGTGGGTCGCTAGCCAAACCGGGGTTTCAGCACCTTGATCCGGCGTTTCATGACCACCAAAACCCAGATTATTACTTAATTTCGAGTTAACATCGCCAGGATGGCAGGCATTGACGGAAATCTGGTAAGGAGCTAGCCTTTCAGAAAAGGCTACACTTAGCATACGGTTGGCTTGTTTTGACTGTCGGTATGCCTTGTCGTTATCGTATTGCCTCCGGGTAAATTCCAGATCGTCCAGATCCAGTCCACCTGCCCAGTAGCTGGCGACATTGACGACACGAGCGGGTGCCGAGGCTTTTAATATTTCCGTGAACTCGTCGATTAACCAATAGGGGCCAAGTACGTTCGTGGCAAACTGCAGTTCAATGCCTTCCGGGGTTTCCTGTCGGTTGCGGGGTGTGCAGGCGGCGTTATTGATCAAGACATGCAATCGCCCCATCCAACGTTTAGCCAAATCCTTGATGACTTGATATCGGCTCAAATCAGCGAGTTCATAGCGCACCTTGGGATTACCGGTTACATCGATAATTTCCATTACGGCTTTTTCGGCTTTCTGTTTGTCACGGCACACCAATACGACTTCGGAGTCTTCAAGTTCAGCAAGTTGCCGGGCAGTGGCCTTGCCTATCGCCCCAGTGGCTCCAGTAACCAGAAAAACCCTGGTGTTGTTATCTTGCCGGCTTAAATTCATTGCAGTGATTCCCATCCACTCAATACACTAGGGCTATTATGAAAGGGGGGACTGTTATTGAATAGATTTACAACCTCAAATCTAACACCATCAGTAATTATTGAATTACTTGCCCTAATGGCTAGACTTTCAGGCCGATGGTCTCAACCGTCAATGATGTCGAGCGTTATTCTGACCTTGCGGCGTTGGGTTATTTTTTCTTCATCCGGAAGCTACCGAACCAATTTTGCAACAGAGTAGCTCCATTTTCAACCAAGTAATGCCAAATGTTGCCGGCAGTTAGACCCACGCGTTCAGGCATAGCCATTTCTGGCGTAGATACTACGGCTTTGGGATCAACAGCTTTTGCCTTTTTAGGGGATTTCTGAGTTGGGCTTGGTATTTTAGGCTTTGCTTCCGTGACGACGGCCGCAACATACTGTTCAGTTTTAGCTTTAGGTGCTGACTTTTCGCTAGGGGTTTTTGGTTTTTTCATAATGAGATAAAGAATATAAAGGACAAAAATGAGTATAAACCATTCAGGCATCAAGGCACTCCCTTCGTTTGAGGGATTTTACTCGAATTTCGGAACATAAGTAAAAACGGATAAGGGAGGAGATACTTTGGCCAGATAAGGATCTTTTACGGTGTTTATTATAGATCCGGTGTTGGTAAACATTTTCAGGTTAACCCATGACTAAATTGTTAGTAGATGAATCAATCTCGTTTGAACTAGCAGTTTAATAATTTGGCTTCTCAATACCAGACTGTCGACAAACTTAATGTTGTCTCAAAGAATAACGGTAAAAACCGACCCTGACCCGTCAACTTGGCTTCATCCAAATCAAAAAATTATGGCGTATCACAAACTAAGTTGTTTTAAACTATGAGGTAACTTATCCCTCATCGGCCTCGTTGCGCCAGACCGAAGGCATTATCTACCAGCCTAACAGGAGAGGAGCCCCCATCATTGGGTTAACATCGAAGTGCAATATAGAAATATTTTTTCATATCAGCGGCTTAATAGAGATTAGAAAAAGGGATAATACATATCATGTCACACATACACAATCAGACACTACCTGAAGGCACTCAACTCGGCGTCTACGAAATTAAAGAAGCCTCAAAAATTGATACGTTCGATATCACCTATCGCGCCTGGAATCACCATCTTAAAGAGTGGGTAGAAATACAAGAGTATTTTCCTCACGATTTCGCCATTCGCGCAAACGATGGTCTTGGCGTCGAATCCAAGTCCCCAAGTGATAGAGAAAATTTTGAATATGGGTTAAAGACATTTTTGGATCAGGCTGAGATTCTCACACAAATCGAACACCCCAATATTGTCAAAGCTGAGAACCTCTTGCAATTCAATGGAACTGCTTACCTTATTATGGATTACCAAGAAGGTGTGCCGCTTTCCAAGCTAGTACGGTCTCCGGCAACATTTGCCGAAACAGAATTAAAATTCATTCTGGTATCAATCCTGAATGCCCTACAGAAAGTCCACGAATACAAAATTGTGCATGGTGGCATCCAACCGGCAACGATTATTTTGGGCAAGAATGGCGAACCGCTGCTGACCGATTTCGCCGTCGCCAGATTGGCTATCGCCGCACACGTCGCTAAGCCCGCAGGCGAATTAGCCCCTGGTTACGCACCGCCAGAACTAAATGAGCACGCTAATGAACCCGGGCCCGCCACCGATTTTTATGCTCTGGGCGCAACGATGTATTATTGTATTACGCATAACCAACCAACTGCCGCCCAGAGCCGGATAATGGCTTTAAGCAAAGGCGAACCCGATCCGATGGCTTCACTCTCTGGTTCTCCGGGCACCACGTATAGCGCGGAGTTGTTGCAAGCAATAGATTGGATGCTACGACCTGAATATAATAATCGACCGCATTCAGCGACCGAGATTCTAGCGCTACTAAAATCAGGGCCTATCAACGACCAAGCTGGGCCGATAACTTCCAAGCAAGAAGCCAAAGATGTTGCCAATAGTAGTCCGATTGCCAAGAATCCCATATGGATCGGTGTCATGGCCGGGATAGTTGGATTGGTTATTGTTGGGATATGGTTTGGTAAAAAGCCTTCAGAAATAAGCGGTGACAAAGTTAGTACAGTCACTGCCCAGCCTTTATCCCAAGGTGACCCCGGCAAAATCACAATCACATCAAAGACAAAAGAAGACCAATCCGTCGCCCTGTCCACCACCCAATCAAGTCAAGAATATGACCCAGACAAAATATCCGAGCGCACCACAAAAGAAATAGACGAGCCTGAAAAACAGCCTAAGCAATCCGACGAAGAAATACGACTGGGAACAAGTGCTGACGACAACCAACCCCAAAATGGCGTGATAGGGGAAAGCACGTCTTTTCCAGCAAGCAAATCGGTTTCCAAACCAGCACATAAAGATGAAATTACAACCGAGCAGGACTCTGACAGGAATCAACAGTTAGCACTGATTGATAAAACACTGCAGCAGTCCAAGAAACAGGATTTGCCAAAAAAACCGACCGACCAAGGTTCAATTAAAGGATACTTGGCCGCTGCTAAAAAAGCTATGAAAGCAGTGCGTTTCACCACACCATCGGGAGACAATGCCCATAAATACTACCAAATGGTTCTTGCCATGGAACCAGACAATGCAGAAGCGCTTGCTGGGCGGCAGAAAATAGTTGACCGCTATGCTAGGTTTATACAGAAATCAAGGGCTGAAGGTAAACTAGACACGGCCAAGCGAGCTTTGCAAAAGGCTGAGTCGGTCTTGCCGAATGATCCTAAACTACAAAGAATTCGTGCCGAATTAGCTGCGGGTAAAGAATAATTTGTTTGTGCCGGTTGAAATTTGATCACTCGTGCCGACTGTCGTTTGACCCTATCTATCGCATTTAACCATCTGAAATATTCATATATTCCAATTCACCTACATGGTCAGTCAGTTTTCGGCAGAAACCCTAGCAAATAATCAAATTCAACCAGCGCTAACATCTAGATGGTGAGAATGTTCAAAAAATTTGTATGTGGCTGTGTTTGCATCATTGCCTTATCTGGTTGTGCAACCTTTAAAACATTGGATACTGATCTTCCTTTAAATCAACGTATGTTTGTTTATAGTGGAACTAGGCTTGATTGGTCAGCATTAACAAAAAATCAAGCCGCCCTTAAAAAAATTAAAGTGACACCACCCCGTTATCCATTAGTTGATCTTCCCTTAAGTTTCGCTTTAGATTCGATTTTTTTTCCGTTAGCGGTTTTTGCTGAAATTTTTCAGTAAAAGTTGCCATTCAAAACTTTGAGAACTAGCTATAAAGGGCATACAGCCTATGATTGTCTTGAATGTCAGCTTATTTATATGCGCGAAGAACCGGGTTGGCCGATTTTTCAGCTAAAGCTACTAACAACGTCAGCGATACTCGTTTCAATCTTGATTTTAATACCGCATTTCCATCTGGACCTGCGCGGCCAC
>NZ_JBKKBJ010000152.1:0-4800 GCF_046714055.1 Methyloglobulus sp.
CTCAAAATAAAAAGCCCCCGTTGGCTTTTCAACCTCGTGAGGGCTTGGGTCGCTTGAAGGCGGAGCCTACGGAATAACGTTCCATTGGTATGAAAAGCAAAGCAATAGGCTATAGTTGGTTACACTACAGTGGGCAATTATAGGTTAGAAATCAAAATGGGCAAGAAAATTTTAGGGTTGGATTTAGGCACAAATTCAATCGGTTGGGCATTATTAGAAGAAACTGACAGTAAATCCAATAAAATCATCAACCTGGGCAGCCGCATCTTTATCAAAGCGGTGGAAGAAAAAACGCCCACACCGAAAAATGTAAAACGACGGAACGCAAGGTTAACAAGGCGTGTTTTACAGCGCCGTGCCAGACGTAAACTGCGGATGCTCAATTACTTGATAACGCTCAAGCTATTACCGCAAGAACTGACCGCCAATCCAACACCGGAAATCATCCTAAACGAACTAGGCAACCCTTACCAATTAAGGGCAAGAGCGCTTGATAACCCGTTAGCACCCTTTGAGTTAGGCCGCGTATTCCTGCATCTAGTGCAACGGCGCGGCTTTTTAAGCAACAGGAAAACACTTTTAGGCGATATGGCCGACGACCCCGATGTTTTGGCTGAATTGGAAAGTGAGGATGACAACAGTAAATTAAAAAATACCATCACTGAATCGGGTTTTCGCACACTGGGTGAATATCTCGCTTCGTTAAGCCACCATGACTGTAAACGCAACCGGAAAACCGACGGCGGACATCTACGCACCGACCGGCAAATGTACCGGGATGAACTGGATTTAATCTGGCAACATCAAAAACATCACCATAACGTTTTGACGGATGCGGTAAAAGAGCAGATAGAAGACATCATTTTTTATCAACGCCCGTTAAAGCTACGCGCAGACCGCGTAGGCAAATGCTCATTAGAACCCGCCAAAAATAGAGCAAAAATCGCTTGGCTGGAAAGCCAGCGTTTTCGGTATCTGCAAGATATAAATAACTTGCAATACGTTGACCCCTACACAAACAAAACTGTATCGCTCAATGAGAAAGACAAGCAAAAACTGGTGAAGCTGTTCGAGAATACCCAGAATGTGAGTTTTGCTGCCATAAGAAAAACCTTAGGTCTTGATAAATCCTACGAATTTAATCTGGAAATCGGCACGAAAAAACTCAAAGGCAATATAACTGGCTGTGAAATCCGTAAACGATTACCCGAATGGGATGGTTTTGACGACACTAGGCAACGCGCACTGGTAGAAGATTTGCTGACCATCACCAAAAAATCCGTGCTGAAAAACCGCTTGCTTAAGCACTGGGGCTTCGATGTCAATACCTCTGTACAACTTTGCCTGTTAGAGTTTGAACCCGGACATGGCAACCTGTCCCTGAAAGCCATCAACAAATTGTTGCCGTTTTTGCAACAAGGGCAGATTTATTCCGATGCCCGTGTAAGTGCGGGTTATGGTTATGAAGTTAAAGACATCGCACCAACCGATAGGCTAGGCATACCACCCGAACTACCCAACCCTATCGTACAAAAAGCCCTGCACGAATTAAGGCGGCTCATCAATGCCATTATTGCCGAATACGGCAAGCCCGATGCCATAAGGGTTGAAATGGCGCGAGACCTGGAAATGAACACCACGCGCTACCAGGATTTTATCAAACAACAAGGCAAAAACACCAAAGCCAACGATGAAGCGACCAGCGAATATCAGGAAATGGGGCAACAATATCCGCATCTAAAACTATCCAAATACCCCAGTAAAACAGACAAAATCAAGTACCGCCTGTGGCAAGACCAAAAACAACTTTGCGCCTACAGCTGCAAGACGATTAATTTATCGGAATTGTTCACTGCCAATATTGAGGTAGACCACATCTTACCGTATAGCGAATCGCTGGATGACTCCTACATGAATAAAGTAATCTGCTATGCCGCTGAAAACCGGAACAAAGGACAAAGAACCCCAGTTGATGCCTTTAGCGGTAATGCCGACAAATGGAACCAGATTACCCAGGCCATCAACCGCTGGGACAGGTCGCTTAAAGCCAAAAAAGCCCGCTTTTTTACCACCTCCGCCGAACTACAAAAGCGGGATTTTATCAACAGCCAACTGAACGATACTCGCTATATCAGCCGTGTTGCCCAAACCTATCTGGCGCAACTGGGCGCGGACATATCCGTCAGCAAAGGCATTACCACCGCATGGCTCAGGCATCAGTGGGGGTTGAATGACTTGATCGGTGAAACCGATAAAAAAGAACGCACAGACCATCGTCATCACGCCATTGATGCGGTAGTGATTGCCTGTGTTGATAGGCGTTTGTATCAAACCTTGGTAAAAACCGCCCAAGACCTGGAGCGCAGACAGTCGGAGCTTAATATGAAAGACATCCATATCGATCCGCCTTGGTTGGATTTGCGCGAAGACTTACAACAGCGGCTAGCTGACATCATTATTGCCCATGCGCCGCAATTAAAATTAAGCGGGGCATTACATGAAGATACTGGCTCTGGATTTGTTGAGGGCAAAGGAACGGTATACCGTAAAGGTTTAAGCGATTATTTTGATAAATGTACAGATGAAAAAAAGGCCGCTAAATTATTGAAAAAAGTTATTGATCCATCGGTTGCGACAATCATTAAAGAACATTTGTCCATTTATCAATTTAATGCTAAAAGCGCATTTGCTGATAGCGTTATTGTTAAACACAAGGACGGAAAGACCGCAATCAAGCGAATTAGGGTTTATGGGTCAATGCAAATCACCAATAGTGAAGATATTGAAAAGGAAAAATTTGCAGTTAAAAATCAAAGGGGAGAAATATTTAAGTGGTATACCTACGGGAATATTCATCATATTGAAATTATCAAGGATATCAACACAAGTCAATTTTCAGGTGTATTTGTAACGATGATGGAAGCGCATAGACGCGCAATGACAGGAACAAAATCTGCAATTAATAGGAAGGTAATTAGAGAACCCATTATCAAAAAACAGCATGATGGCGATTATGTGTTTGCAATGTCGCTACATAAAAAAGATATGGTTAGTCTCGAAATAAATGGAGTAATGGCACTTTACCAAGTACAGGGACTAGGTCAATTGTCACAAGGCAAACAGCCAAGACCAGAGTTAATACCACATACTTGTGCAAGTGAAAAAACAGGTGCTATTTCAGATTCGATAAAGAATTTGATAGAAAAGTATCACATGAAAATTCATAAGGTTAACGCAAATGGCAAGTTGGTCGAATGATAAAACGCACCATCGACATCAGCGAACAAGCTTATTTACACCTAAAACATCAACAATTACTAATTGATAAGAATGGCGAAACCGTTGCACAGATACCGATTGAAGACATTGGCGCTTTGATTTTGCAAAATCCGGCGATTATTATCACTCAGGCGGCGGTCATCGCCTGCCAGAAACATAATGTCGCCCTGGTTTTTTGTGATGAACGGTATTTGCCTTATTCGCTATTGCTACCGATCAGCGACGGCAACACCTTACACACTAAAATCCTGCAACAACAAATCGCCTTAAAACTGCCCACCAAAAAACGCCTCTGGAGCCAAATTGTCAAACAAAAACTGGGTAACCAAGCGGACACGCTGAAATATCTCGATAAAACTTATCAACCACTGGAGCGGCTTGCTAATAAGGTCAAAGTGGGCGACCCTGAAAACCTTGAAGCCCAGGCCGCACAAAAATACTGGCGGTTACTGTTTGGCGAACAATTCCGGCGCGATACCGAATTAGACGGCATCAACAGCTTGTTAAACTATGGCTATGCCATCATTCGCGCCATGGTTGCCCGCGCCATCGTCGGCAGTGGCTTGCACCCTGCACTGGGCTTGTATCACAGCAACCAGTACAACGGCCTGTGCCTGGCGGATGACCTGATGGAACCGTTTCGGCCCTGGGTGGATTTTAACGTGTATTTGATGGCACAAAACAACCCAGAGTTAGTAGTGAACAAGGAAACCAAAATACCTTTGCTGAACCTATTGGCTGAACCCGTGCTTTGGGAACAACAAACCCTGCCGCTCATGGTGTCTTGCCATTACCTTATTGCAAACCTCAAACGCGCTTATGAGGATAATACGGTCGTACTTAGCTATCCCAAGCGGATAAATAAGCCGCAATCATGAGTTTTGGCGGTTTGAATTCAATGTGGGTCATAGTCCTGTTTGATTTACCTACAGATACGCCGGAAGCGAGAAAACAATACCAAGTTTTCAGGAAGCATCTGCTGGAAGATGGCTTTATAATGATGCAGTATTCTGTCTACATGCGCCACAGCGCCAGTGATGAAAATGCACAAGTCCATGCCAAACGGGTAAAATTACGCCTACCGCCTGACGGTGAAGTGCGTATTGTTAAAATAACTGACAAACAATTTGGCAGGATTGAAGTTTTTTATGGCAAAAAACACAAAAAGATCGAGCTACCGCCGGAGCAATTGTCGCTTTTCTGACTACAAAAACGACAACTACTCCTTTGTAAACAGGGTATTACGAAAGGGCTAGTGTAACCAACTATAGCCTACCCGCAAATCACAACAATCTTAGAGGTGTAATGTTTATGTACAGAGTGTAACCAACTATAGCCTACCCGCAAATCACAACCGCATTTTCTAATGATAGCTTATCAGCTATAGTGTAACCAACTATAGCCTACCCGCAAATCACAACCATGTTTCCAGTTTCGACAACTTTAATGGAAGTGTAACAAACAATAGCCTACCCGCAAAACACAACCATGAAGATAATTCAGCAATAACCAATCGTAGTA
>NZ_JBKKBJ010000153.1:0-18420 GCF_046714055.1 Methyloglobulus sp.
TACAACTTCAACCCCAAATTACGCGCTATTGGACGCCTACCGGCTTTCGAGGCTATACTCAACTTTTACCAGAAAATGCCTACTATTTTTACTATTAAACCAGACCACTTAATAGTGGGACTAAACACTTAGTACGCTACTTGAGCACGCAACATGTATGTATTCAGATCGGCATTATTACCAGTCAATGTAGCAGACGTTGAGGTGGTTAATGGTGAATTTTCAATATCCAGCAATCGGGTATAATTTGCCAAGATGCGGAAATTACTGTTGATGTACCAGTTTAAAGCAACGGTCACGTTTGACAGTTCGCCACCGAGAAAACTGCCATCGTTCAGGTCAGCCGATGAATATCGGGCAGCCAATTCCCATGCGCCCCAGCCGCCGTTTTTCAAGCTGAACGGTTTGTCAGGTTCCAAGTATCCGAAGCTTCCGCTTTTATACCCACGCGATTCGCCCGTGATAGACCAGGCCGCATCCACATACCAGCCGTCAAGTTCCAGGTTGCTATCGCCGTTTTCAATGATAGTGCCTTTCTTCTGCCGATCTATCCAGGAACGGGTATATTCCGCGCCGACCGAGAAAGGCCCATACAAACCTGCTGCTTCAAGGCCTAACATTGCGATGTTATCAACGTCAAAAACCCTGGCATCTACCAGGTCGAGATTTGACATGTTGTTGGTCTCATATTGATATCGAAGCTGGTTAGCCTTTGCAACATCTCCGGTATCGTCGGGTATACGGTAATTACCGGCTATACCCAAATGGATCAGTTTGGTTTTCTCGATGATAGGGTTGTAAACCAAACGGGATGAAATGCCCCAGCCTTCATCTCCGGCATTCTTGACTTCCGGTGTGGTTCCAGTTCTAGCTGGCGTAATGGAATCGCCGTAAATACCAAGTTTGGCCGTATAGGTTTTACCAAAAGATTGAAAATTAAGACCAATTGCCCGGTCTACCGTTGGATTATTCAGGATGTTCATCAATGAACGTTCGGTAAACATCATGTCATTGGAACTTTCCTGCAATTCACGGCTGAAGTTTTGTTTTTGTTGACCGGCGGTAATGACTACGTAATCTTTCAAACCGAGATATTCAATGAATGCATCTTTAACACGGACGTTGTCATCGGCAAAATCAGCTTCTGTCCTGAACAACCAGTCATTGTAAAAAACGCCTTCAAAACGCATACGCGCTCGGCGTATTTCGGTTCCGTCATTAGCTTCAACATGAAGCGGTGGTCTACTCTTATCAAGATAATCATCGCCGCTACTGAATTGAGAGTCGGCATGAATACGCCCGCCCAATTTGAACTTGAATGCGTTGTCTGCTGATTCAACCTGTAAGCCTTTTTTGTCCATTTTGACTTTCACTTTTTCCGCCTCTGCCATATGCTCCTTTAAGGCATTGATCTCATTGGTTTTCATTTCCAAATCTTTATGGACAGCGGCTATCTCAGCAGTGTCCGCAGGCGCTACTGCCGGTTTGTCTTCCACTCTTTCGAAAGCGCCCATCAGTTGTCTATGTGGGCCGGGTTCAGCATAAATTTGCTTGGTTTTGACGTCAACATAAAGGTCAATGGCATGAGCCGTGGATGCTGCGCCGGTGCCTAAAAAGGCTGCGACTGCCAAGGTAAGTCTGGAAAATTTCATAGGATGCTCGCAGTTATTAATAAAACTCGTGCAAGCATAGGGACACGATATGACAGTTTTATGACGTTTATATTACAATTGTGTTATAAAGCAACAAAATTGGCATTATATTGTATTAATACAAAAGCTTACATCCTGTTACCAGATTTCTTTTTCCTCTTTCAAGGAATACAAACGTTTTTATCCATTTGCTTTTTAGCTACAACCCGCTCTTTTGAAAACTAATGTGTAAGAATCTCTACCGAAAATTTGACCTCCCTATTCGTTAAAATCGCTTAAAGTGCAGGTTTACCATCACCCTAAAACCGATAAACAATAAGACAACTGGCATCATATAAGCGATAGCCACGCCAACAGAACCGTAGTTTTTACCCAGCAAGAAGGCCAGCGTCACCATTGTTAGCGTTGCGGCCAAGGTCGAACTCAATACGATTCGATTGAAGCCCAGGTACTGAAGGTAATAGGGCATGTCAGCAAACAAGGCGCTCATCGAAGCGCCTGCCGCAATAATCACTAAAGCCAAATATCCTCCGCTAAAATGGTTGCCGAACAAATTTAACAGGTGTTGCCCGAACAATGCAATGATGATGAATAACGCCAAAATCAGGCTGCCAACAGCCAGCGTCCGCTGATTAATTAACCGGTGTATGGCTTGTTTGTCGCGGTGTTCAACTAGGACAACCATCATGGGTAGGTAATAACGGTTGGTTGAAGTGCCGATTAATGAAATAAAGCCGCCCGTCTGTGCGGCAACGGCATAAATGCCGACATCCAGCCCTGAAGGGAAGAGCAGTTCCAGGATCACCACCCCGCTACTGGTCATTATGGTCAGCATCAGGCTATTGAAAACCAGCGGCAATGAACGGCTAAGCCATTTTTTAGCCAGCAATAAGGGCGAGGATTGTTTAACGGCAACGGGTATGACCCTATTGGCAACATACCAGATGACGCATAAAGTTAATGTCCACGCCAAACCCAGGCAAAGGACGGCTGCTGATGCGGTCAATTGGAATTTACCCAAGGAAACGCCAGTAATTAACAGTAAATAAACCAGGGGCATAAATAATCTGTAAATGGCGATACCGAGTATATGGGCGCCCTGTGCGGAAATAACTTCCACCAGAAATAACGTGATGGCAATGATTGGTAAAAAACCGGCAAATAAAACAATGGCTAGATGAGAATCGGCATGTCGTATTGCCAATATAGTTTCCAGGCTAATGCTTAGTAACACGACCAGTAACAAGCTGAAGCCGCTGATAGTCCTTAGCGAAAACACCCAGAAGCCATAAAATTTCCCCCAATCCTGACGTTCCCGGAATAATGCGATTGCACGTAGGGCATATTTTTCCAGGCCCAGAGTTGCCAGGGTAGATAGCATGGTCACAACCGACAAAGCTACACTGTAATCATCAAAATCGCCGACCGTCAGCGATCTCGCCAAGACAATATTGGCCAGATACATCAAGGCATAATTGCCGAGAGTCAATACGAATAAAAACAGCGAGCGAAAACTGGCTGGTTGCAGGTCAATAGAATGGTTTTGTGTCATGGAAAACGAATGGTTATTATTTTTTGGATTTATTAAAGCACCTGACAGCAAAGCTTGTAACTGTGCGGACAAGCGTGATTTTGTTCGCACAAAGTTCGCGTTCCGGCATAAAGCGCTACTTTTTCAACATCCTGTTAGGTTGTCGAATAATATTTTTTGGTGTCATCGGGCTAATAAAAAATTTGCCGATATAATACCGTTAGCCGAAACTGAATGGGTTAATTTCTTGAAAATTTGATATGCCGAAGAAAAATCAATCAAAAGCAACGGAAACGTTAAAGGGTCACCAAGCCAAGGATAAGGATGTTCGGCTACCTTATTTCGATTATTTGCTGGCAGCCCTTAAAGACGGCAATGAGTCCGTCGAAAAAAGTTTCGGTCGTCATGTGCATTGGGGTTATTGGGAGCATCCACAACAGGCGGCATTGACCACTGAGGGCTTTGCCCAGGCATCAGAAGATCTAAGCAGACAGGTCTGTCTGGCGGGACGTATAGAAAACAATCAGAGTGTACTGGATGTGGGCTGCGGGTTTGGCGGAACGATTGCCCATATCGATGAGAATTATCAGGGTATGAATCTGGTGGGCGTTAACCTTGATGAACGGCAATTAGCTAGGGCGCGGGACATCGTTAAACCGGCCACCAATAACAGCATTGAATTCAAGCAAGGTAACGCCTGCGCCTTGCCATTGCCTGACCAGTCCTTTGATGTGGTGCTGGCGGTGGAATGTATCTTCCACTTCCCTGACCGGGAGCAATTTTTTAAGGAAGCGTTCAGGGTGCTGAAACCTGGCGGTTATCTGGCATTGTCTGATTTTGTTTCCCATCCTTTATTACATCCGTTTGCCAAAGCCAAATTGCCGAACAGGATAAGTGTCGGTTTTTACGGCAAGTGTAATTTGCAATATGGAGTGGCTGAATATCGGAATCTTGCCAAGAAAACTAATTTCACGATACAAACCGAGCGAGACATCACCGTGAACACCTTACCTACCTACAGCTATCTCAGACGGTTAAGCCAACAGCACCGTGTCAACAGCGTATTTGCCTTGGTTGAAACCGCTACCGCAGAAGTGCTGAGCAGGTTCAGGCTATTGAATTATTATGTCTATGGCTTCCAAAAATCTGCATGACCGCACAATAAGCTGCCAGTGTACTTGATATGGACTTGAGGCAATGCTTTGTATACCCACTTTATAAATAACTACACTGATGTGTCGCACTCCATTATCATGAGTTTAATGTGCTGAGGTCATGAGCTATCATTCTTTGCTATTCCAATCCCGATTTAAGGCCATTGCTCGAATTGTTTTGGCGTTGCTTATAGCTGCGCTAATTGGTTGTGCAAGCACGCCAGAAATAAAACCTCAAATCCAAACTCAGCAACCCTTGATAGGCTACGCCCTAAGTTTACAAGGCATACCTTACCGTTACGGTAAGGAAACGCCAGAAGAAGGTTTTGATTGCAGTGGTTTTGTAAAACATGTGTACGGTAAGCAAGGCGTCTGGTTGCCACGTACGACACATGAGATGGCCTCTACTTTACCGTCAGTGCCAAATTATGATCTCCGCTCCGGCGACCTGGTTTTCTTTAATGTCAGCGGCAAAACTTATTCCCATGTTGGCATTTTTATCAATGATGATAAATTTATACATGCACCCAGCCAGCGCACGGGTCGTGTACTGGTGTCCAGCATGAACAACGGCTATTGGCGTAAGCGCTTTGTGGGCGCGCGGCGGCCAAGGACACATTAACGAGACTGTGAAAGTAATATACAAATCGGGCTAAGTATATTAATCACAGAGAACACGAAGGGTACGAAGAAAATAATCTTATTGATTCAAGCTATTGAAAACATCGTGTTCTTTGTGTCCTTCGTGGTTATTCCTTCGATTTATGGTAAACAAACTACTTTCATAGGCTCTGCATGATCAAACGATACGCAACCGTTATTTTTTTGTCCCTTTTGCTGTTCGGCGGCTTGTTTGGTTGGAAGTTTTTCCAAATCAGCCAGGCGGTCAAAAATATTCCGGTTCCGCCACCGGCTGTTGTTGCAGCTACGATTGTGCAACGTAGCGAATGGCAATCTTATCTATCCGGGGTAGGGAGCCTGGTTGCTGTGGCGGGGATTGATGTCAATAGCGAAGTGGCTGGCAAGGTGAAGGTCCTACATTTTGAATCAGGCCAGTCGGTACAGCGTGGGCAATTACTCGTTGAGCTTGATTCAAGTACCGATGCAGCGGAGCTTAAAGGTTTAGAAGCCAGTCAAAAACTGGAACAGGTCAAATTTGCCCGCAGCGAACAGCTGATTGGGCGCAATTTCGTATCAAAGTCCGATTACGATCTCAATAAAGCCTTATTGGACGAAGCAAAAGCCGCCGTCGCCGCAAAAAAATCTATGATTGAAAAGAAGCGCATTGTCGCCCCCTTTGCCGGGTTTGTGGGTATACGCAAGGTGAATGTCGGCCAATATCTTGCGCCGGGTGATGGTATCGTTCCCCTGCAACAGTTGCAGCCTATTTATGCGGACTTTACCCTGCCGGAACAACATCTGGCGAGTCTCAATGTGGATCAAGTATTGACCTTAACGGTACAAGCCTTTCCAGGCAAAACATTCGAAGGCCGCATTGCCGCTATCAACTCCGGGATTGATGTAGCGACCCGTTCAGTGAAAATTCGCGCCACCCTGGACAATGCCGAAAGGTTATTGCGTCCGGGCATGTTCGTAGATGTCCAAGTGATTTTGAATGAGACGAAATCGGTATTGACCTTACCCGATACCGCTATTTCTTACAATCCTTACGGTGATTCGGTGTTTGTTATCGAATCCGGCAAGCAAGGCTTGACCGTCCAACTCAAGCAAATTATTACGGGTAAGACTCGCGTAGGTCGGATAGAAATCGTTAAAGGATTGCAGGAGAATGAACGTGTGGTCAGCGCTGGGCAAGTCAAACTACGAAACGGTATGCCTGTGACATTGGACAAGCAGCCAGCTCCCGGTGAGCGGGAGACTGTCCCGTGAAGTTTACCGACCTTTTTGTAGCACGGCCTGTATTAGCCAGTGTTATCAGTTTGCTGATTTTGGTTGTCGGTTTACGGGCTATTGTTGCTTTGGAATTGCGGCAATACCCGGAAACCGAAAATACCGTGGTCACTATCGCTACCGCTTATCCAGGTGCGAGCAGCGATCTGGTCAAAGGCTTTATCACCACGCCTTTGCAACAAGCGATTGCAGAAGCCGATGGTATCGACTACTTGTCTTCAAACAGCCGTCAGGGCAGTTCAACCATTGAAGCGCACATGCGCCTCAACTATGATCCTAATGCAGCCGTCGCGCAGATTCAGGCAAAAGTCGCCAGCCAGCGTAATGTCTTGCCTCAAGATGCTGAAGACCCTGTGATTACTTCGCAGACCGGCGAGTCCACCTCATTGATGTATCTGGCTTTGTACAGTGACACCATCAAGCCTGCACAGATCACCGATTATATGCTGCGGGTAATCCAGCCGAAAATTCAGGCCATTCCTGGTGTTGGTAAAGCAAAATTACTGGGCAATAAAACCTTTGCCATGCGGATATGGCTGGACAATAAACGCATGGCTGCCTTAGGGGTCACGGCCAGAGATATTAATGATGTGCTGAAAGACAATAATTACTTGTCTGGGGCAGGGCAGACGAAAGGCGATTATGTTGCCATCAATCTCAGCGCGACTACCGATATTGCTAAGGAAGAGGATTTCCGGCAATTGATAGTGGCTGAACGTAACGGGACTCTCATCAGGTTGGGCGATGTTGCGAAAACCGAAATGGGCAGCGAAGACTACAACTCAGTCAACTGGTATAAAGGCAAGACCGCAATTTTTATGGGTATCGAGCAAGCACCCGGAGCCAATCCGCTCACGGTTGCCAAGTCCGTACATAGGGCCTTGATAGAGATCGAAGCGGGATTGCCCAGCGATCTGCATGTACTGCTTCCATACGATGCTAGCCAATTCATCGAAGATTCGATCAGTGAGGTGGTGACCACCTTGATTGAGGCGGTCGCTATTGTGTTGCTGGTGATTTACCTGTCTCTGGGTTCATTCCGTGCAGCCATCATTCCTGCCGTAACCGTGCCGCTTTCCTTGATTGGCGGCGCTTTTTTGATGTTGTTGATGGGATTTTCCATCAACCTGCTGACCATGCTGGCTATGGTCTTGGGCATAGGATTGGTCGTGGATGATGCGATTGTCGTCGTTGAAAACGTGCATCGCCATATCGAAATGGGATCAACGCGCCTACAGGCTGCCATTCAGGGAGCCAGGGAGCTAGGCTTGCCCGTTATTGCCATGACCACGACCTTGATTGCAGTCTACGCACCTATCGGTTTTATGGGCGGTTTGGTCGGTACTTTATTTACCGAATTTTCCTTTACCTTGGCGGGAGCCGTTTTGATTTCCGGTGTGGTCGCGTTGACCTTGGCGCCCATGTTAAGCTCAAAGTTGCTGAAAGAAAAAAGTGAGCCTAATCGATTTGAACGCACGGTAGAACATTTTTTTACGGGCCTTGCCGAGGTATATCGACGCGGTTTGCATAAGGTACTCGAATATCCCTCAGCCATGCTGGCTTTCGCCGTCCTGGTCATCATCAGTATTTATCTGATGTTCAACTTGTCCGAAAAAGAACTTGCCCCTACAGAAGATCAAAGTATCCTGTTTTTTATCGCCACAGGCCCACAGACGGCGACTTTAAAATATAACGAGACCTACACCAGAGAACTGGTTGACATCTTTGAGACCATCCCCGAATACAAGGAGAGTTTTCTGTTGCTTGGGTTTGGCAATAGCGTCAATGTGGTATTCGGCGGCTTCAAAATGCCTTCCACGACCGAGCGGCAGCGTTCGCAAATGGAGATACAACCGGAAGTGCAAGCCAAGGTCAACCAGATCGCCGGGTTTAACACAGCGGTTTTCCCCCGTCCCAGCTTACCCGGTTCTGGGGGCGGATTACCCTTGCAATTCGTCATCGTCACGGATGCAGATTACGCACAATTGGATCAGGTCGCCAATGGCCTGATTGATACGGCCATGAAAAGTGGACTCTTCATCTATATGATGAAAGATGTGGAGTTTACCCAGCCCAAAGCCACCCTGGTCATCGACCGTAACCGTGCCGCTGACTTGGGTTTAACCATGAGCGATATCGGTAAAAACCTGTCTTCATTATTAGGTGGAAGTTATGTAAATCGCTTTAATTTATTGGGACGCAGTTATAAGGTCATTCCTCAGGTTGATGACCTTTCAAGACTGGATACCAGTAAGTTTGATCAATACTATATAAACACAGCGTCCGGTGGGCAGGTACCGTTGTCGTCACTGGTTAAAATAGAAAAGTCTGTGGAGCCTAGCAAACGCACACAGTTTCAGCAGCTAAACAGCCTCACCGTATCCGCCATGATGACACCGGGGGTCGCTTTAGGTGATGCAATGGCCTATTTGGAACAAGAAGCCAAAGCCTCGTTCCCCAAAAACTTCCAATGGGATTATACCGGCGCTTCAAGGCAATATGCCCAGCAGGGCAGCGCCTTAGTCATCACTTTTTTTATGTCCTTGCTGGTGATTTATCTGGTGCTGGCAGCGCAGTTTGAAAGCTGGCGCGATCCGTTGATAATTTTGGTATCCGTACCGCTTTCGATTGCCAGCGCCATGGCATTTCTGATGTTAGGTTTTGCCTCCATCAACATCTACACGCAAGTAGGGTTGATTACCCTGATCGGCTTAATCGCCAAAAACGGTATCCTGATTGTCGAGTTTGCCAACCAGCTACAAACAAACAAGGGCTTGAGTAAGCAAGAAGCCATAGAACAGGCCGCAACCATCCGGCTAAGGCCCATCTTAATGACCACCGTAGCGATGATAGTCGCCATGATACCCTTGCTCATGGCATCAGGCCCAGGTGCTGCCAGCCGCTTCGACATTGGCTTAGTGATCGCCGGTGGCTTGGGTGTGGGCACTTTATTTACCCTATTCGTCGTGCCAGCTTTTTATTTATTGTTGGCTAGGGAGCATCATGTCAATGCAATAAGTGAAGCGGGTAAAAACTAGTGGCTTCTCTTTATTTATTTTGAAATAAATTTCTCCATGCAGATTTGTAATTATTTTAAAAAAATAGAAAACCACGAGCTTATCAATTTCGATGTGTTTGTTAAGTTGCTGAATGAAAAAGGAATTGGCTTAGAAGAGATTTTAAAAATTGTTTCTGTTAACAAAATTAGCAAAAATCGTTACGAAGTAAACATTAATAATCCTGATAGTTTTAATAACTTATCAGTAAGATTTCCCGAACTTTCCATTTCAGACCGAATTTCAGCTGCGGAAGCGGGTAATAGTCATAGGCATCCAGTCAGCAAGGCAATGCTAATACTATGGCCTTACCAATCAGAACATCCGGTTGTCGTCCTGAATAGCGCCAGTCATGTGAATGCGCCGATTAGGTTATCGACGAACTTACTTATCATGGAAAATCAGGAAAATTTTATTCAGAAAGAGAGTACGCTAAACTTTTTAATGCGAGAAATCCCAGGTTTT
Organism: Methyloglobulus sp.; assembly: GCF_046714055.1. Classification (GTDB taxonomy): domain Bacteria; phylum Pseudomonadota; class Gammaproteobacteria; order Methylococcales; family Methylomonadaceae; genus Methyloglobulus. Next base: position 9,770 of record NZ_JBKKBJ010000153.1, read on the forward strand.
AGTGACAAGCAACTCGATATTGCTTTCGGTTCTGGGACTGCCATCAATAACAGACTAAATAAGGCATTTTTCAATTGTTACGCCCGTATTGACTGCTTATTGGATTTGGATGTTGGAGGACTGGAAATTTTCGAATCACTAGCTAATTTAACGCAACATCCGGCGCTTAATTTTTTACTGCCAGCTTGTGCCGAAAATTTACTTTCGGATTCCAAAATTAATCTGAAAGATAAGGATTTGCTGCGGTTACGTAAATTGTCCGAAAGATGCCCGAAACTTCAGATTCCTATCCAGCTAATAGCCAAAACACGAAAAATGTTAGAACAAGAAATCTATTTACGGAATTAAGAATGGAAAATCTGCAATTACTGGATAAAAAAATCACCTATTGCGTTAAAAAGTTAATCGCAATCAACTCAATCAGTTATTGCTATATTGAGTTGCCAATAGACCAACACTGCGCCCTCTTTGGAAGAAATAATTTAGGCAAAACTGCGCTGCTGAATGCTTTAAAACTACATCTTTTTCCAGAAATCAGCTTCAACGATTGCAAGGCCAAGTTTGCATTCAAGTCTTCAAAAGGCGAACTTTATTCCACAGAAGACAGTTATCAATTTTATTTCCCTACAGACAGTAGCTTCTTGATTCTGGAAGCGGAAAACATTCATGGTGCTTTTTGCCTGATATTATTCAGATCAAATAATAGTTTCGGCTACGATCGGCTGGTTTTGCCTTGCGCCTATGACGAAATCCGCAAGCATTTTTGGGACATTGATAACCTTGAAATCAATAACGGCTTAGGTAGTCCGGTTGCTGATTTAGGGTTGCTTAAGATACATGCGCTTTACGACGAATATAAAGCAAAAGGCGCAGAGATTTTGAGAACAACTAAAGATATAAGGGAAAAGTTGTTCACCCACAAGCCTCTGGACAAAAATAAAGGCCGATATTGTTTAGTCCCACTAAAAGAGGCGGGAGTAGAACGCGAATTACGGGCATTCAGGCAATTGATGAATTTTACCTTTGAAATTGCTAAAACCGAAACTAGAGGATTGACAGAAACCTTCGCCACTATTATTGAAAGCGACAAAATTAATGCCCGAGATAGATTGCATCAGGATTTGCAGAAAATCCTGGATGATTATAAACAGCTAAGGGATGCCGAAAACAAATTAACTGAGATAAAAAATTACCGCGACAATTATCAAGGTCTAACTCAGACGCAACGGCTTCGAGCCGATAAATTAATCAACTATGCGACAGATTACAAAATAGCGGCTGTTAATTTGGATCGAATATTCAAAGAACAGCAACAAAAACTTAAGCGGCTAGAACCAGAATTCAATAAGCTGGAAATTGAAGAAAAGCGGCTTGCGTCTTTAGGCAGCGAATTGCGCACTAAACACGGTGGATTGGAAGGTCAACTAAAACAAATTAATAACGATATTGAAAAATTAAACCAAAAAAAGCAAAGCTATGAACGCATAGTTAAAAAATTTGCTCATTGTGACAACGAAGAAATGAGGTGTTTTTTAAACACTGAAAAAGCAGAATTAGAAGAAACCATAAACAGCCTGAAAGATAAAGAATTAGCCAGAGAAACCCTGAGCCGCAAGGTCACCTTGCAAAATAGCAAAATTGAAGATCGACGTAAGAAGAAACTAGCTATCGAACAGCATGAAAAGCTGTTGCTCAATAAAACCGATACGCATACCGCGACAGTTCTCAGTAACCTCAACGAAAATTTCTCGATCATTGCCGCTAGCCCCAGCGAAGCGCAATTAGCCACAATAAATCAATTCGGCAACCTGTTTAAATTTACGGTCGATAGGTTGTATTTTTTGGATGAACCTTTTGCTAACGACAATTTGAAAACACTTCAAGATGTGAGAATGCGGTTGGAATCGGATGTAAAAAGACTGAATGATGAAATAGAAAATCTTGATAAAGAAATTTTAAAACAAAGAGATATAGTGGTATCAACAAACCAGAAAATTGATGACGAGATCGGCAAAACTGGAAAAGAGCTAGAAAAAATTAAAGCGGATTTAGTCGTTGTGAACGCCATTGAGGATACTAATAATGAATGGCATGGCAAACAACTTGATCGCGACGGAATAGAGCAAGAGATAAAGCAATTATCCCGGCAAATTGACGAGACACGGGATCAACATACAGACGCGCTGGACAAAAAAAATCAAGCCAACGACCAACTTAAGGAGTTACGCCCACAGTTAATCAAGACAGAAGGGTTAAAACAGCAATTAGAAAAGCTACGATTTGAAGGAATGCCAACTTCTGGCTCTCCCGCTTTGACTGAAAAACACATCAGTACTGCCGCCGATATTGCGTCGCTCGAAGCGGAAAAACAGTCTTTAGATCGGTTAACAGTAACTTTAGGCAACCAAATAAACGAATTTATCAAATCGGGTATTTTTAGTTTGCCAGTTGACACGCCATATTCCAGCTACAATTCTGAGCAAGAAAACCTAATCATACAAAATTTACGGAATACTTACGAAGCACTTCCCGCTCAAGAAGATACGTTACAAAGCCAAATTATTGAGCACAATAAAATGACTGGCACCAAAATTACCGAACTCACTTCAAATAGGGACAATATCAGTAATTTTATCAATAAAATCAATAAACAATTTGAAGATTACCAAATTTCTAACTTGAATGAAATTCGCGTGGAAATTGAGTTAGATCCTCGCTTTGAAGATTTGGTCGAGGAGTTAAAAAACACTAATTTACACTCCCAAGATATTCACGATGATATTCTCTATCAACGCTTGAACCAATTTTGTGAAGAGTTTTTTGCGGATAATCGGGGCAACCGTATCCTGGAAATAAGTAAAATTATCAAAAACGTGAAATATTCTTATAAAAAAGATGGGTTGGATAAACGCGAAGCAAAAGATCAAAGTACCGGAACCAACGCGTTGATTAACTGCACTTTGTTAACGATTTTGTTGCACGATCTGTTGGCTCAGGAAACCCGGATGACACTGCCTATCGTTTTCGATGAGTTTTCTTCCTTGGATGAATACAACCAGAACACAGCGATAAAGGTAGCAAGCAAACACGGCTTCGCCTTATTTTGTGCATCGCCCACAGTCACCGCCGAAGTGGCTTCGGTAGTTGATTATTTCATCACTCTGGACGATTTTCATTCCGATACCATTTACGATAAAAGTGGCGAGCGTGATATCGTCTTTCACCATTTTGGCGAAAGCATTTATTCCATAACAACCGGGAGCTAAATCCCTATGCATGTTGCATTAGACCGTACGCTGATTCTGCTGATTGAACACAAGGATGTCATGTACCGTTTAATCGATTACATGGATTCGCATCAGCGCAAGGACGTACCCACTGAAGTGTTTTATAACTGTATGAACGACAAAATAACGTCTGTTAAAGCCAAAAATGATTCAGACCGTTTGTATGAAGCCTTCGGTTTGGATAATTTAGTCAAAACCGGAGTTATCTCTGAATATAACAAGTCACGGGGTATTGTCGCCTTTCAACCAGCCATCGTCGAAATTTTCCGGTTGTTCGACAAGGAACGCATGCGTGGCCTTAAAAAAGCGGAATTTGAGAATATCCGCATACAGTTGGAAAACACTTTTGAACAACACCAACCGCTGGCATTTGACGACGACAATATTCAGTTTCAGGAGCAACGGAATCACCTGTTCGACTTATTAAGGCAGATCAACGGCCAAGTTCGAAACAATACCGCCCATTTGCAGCATGAAGCGGATCGACTATCAAAGCATTTGGATCATGACAGTGCGCTGTTATCCTTGCACGAATCAAAACAGCACCAGGAAATGCTGGTGCAGGTAAAAAATATTTATGATCGTGAGATCATCCCCATGCTGGAGTTTTTGAACGAAAAAGAAGTCAGCAAAACCAAGCCACCGTTGACACTCATAGATGATATCGGAAAGCTTTACAACATTCGTGGCTATGAAGACGACAGTTATTACATAGGGCAGTACAAACTCTCAATTCTGAGCCATTACAAAATGGTTGAAAAAATTAAACAAACCCTGCAACGCTATCTTCATCAAGAGCGTGAGCACCGATTGACTTATAACGCCATTGAACAGGCTTACCTGAACTTGCTCTATATTGCCCAGAAAACCTTCAACGAAAATCTTAAAGAGAAATATATTTTCAAAGCGATTGATCGGCAAGAAATTTATTACTTAGGGTTAAAATCCCATTCCAGCGGACAAGATGCGCTTATTGACTGGCATGATAGAAACCATGTCGTCTATTTCAATGAATATTTGATTGATAAACAAACAAATAAACGCAGTGATATTCCTGCTTCAATCACTATTTTTGCTGAAAAAAATACCGCACACGACCCACACAACGCCATCAAGCGAAAAATTAAAATGATCGTGGACAAAGCAAATATATCATCGCCTATAGATGACCTTTATTTGGTTGTTCATGATTTGCTGGCGGAAGAATTGGGGCAAGAATACCATCTCAAATATATCTTGTATGGTGTCAGTTGTTTTAAACAAAAGCATGGTCGGCATTTGAAATTGCAAGTCAGTTTTGAACAGCCGCAACGCCAAATTCGGCATAACAGGTATGTTTTGGAATACAACAAGCGGGAATTTAGCGCATGATCAGCAAAGAACTTAGCCAAAAGTTGTATGCAGACCTTATTAATGGAAAAACCGTTAATAAGCACAATTATCAAATCAAGACAAACGAGTTAGCAGAAAGCCCTTTATACAACGAGGTTTTTAATAACCTGGACGAATATAAGGTCTTATATGAAAACATCAACTTTGAATTGGTTCATAAACATCCAGGTTTTTTCTATATCCGTGAACTCAATGGTGATGAAGCAAATGAGACCACCATCAAAATTCAGGCATTGCTTATTGTGATTGGTCGTATTGTCACGGAAAGAGGTTATCTCTTTGACACGCTGACCGATTATCGGGCAGGCATAAAATCGGAAGACTTGGTTGTGGCAATGGAAGAAGAACGATATACCGATATTCTGCACACTTGTAAACTTTGTAAAGATCGGAATATTGAAACTGAAATCAAGAACAACCTGATATCGCGGGAACTTATGTTTATTAACAGTCGCGGTCATTATGTTTTGAGCAATGCTGGACAATCATTTTTTTCAGAGTTGAAAGATAGTTATGAAAGAGATGTTTAGCCTTGCGGAGGCGGAGTAGCTGAGTCGTATAGGGTGGGCAAACAGCTTTACCGTTTGCCCACCCCAGACTTAAGCAGACATTAGCCTCGTTAGCAGCTCAAGCAACTCATTTCGTGCGCTGGTTTTGCGCCAAACCAACCCGACAGTACGTTTGGGGACAGGTTCGTCAAAAGGAATATAGCGAATACCGTCTTCGGGTTCATGTATGGCGTGGCGATTTTTGGCATAAAAGTGATACCGGTTCCCGCCCTGACCATTTGCCTTAACGTTTCAAGTCCTGTCGCCCTGACATCCTGCTGTTCCTCTGCGCCGTTTAATTGACAAATTTGTAGGGCCTGACCACGCAGGCAATGGCCTTCATCCAGCAGCAATAACTGTTGATAGGCTAAGTCCGGTTGCGAGTAGCTAGGGTCAGACTCGATTGATTTATGGCGTTAAGAGGGGACGGATTAGCTGCGTAAATTACGATCTATCCTTATGGGCGCGGCGTAATCCGTAGAATGCGATACAGGTGGACACAAGCTTTTCGTGCCCACATGAAATGTGCAGTAATAGATTACCCGATATTATTAAAAAATTAACTCAATAAAATAAACCTCAAAAACCATGTCACGATACCGCCGTATAAGCACTGTTGGGGCAAGCAATTTTATGTGGTGAGTTGGTTTGTGAAAATCTGCGGTTCGTCCCTTCGGTACGTGAAAAACGCTCTTTAACCATCAGGTAGTGGGTTAAATCTGTAACTTGATTGATAGAATGGAGTGCAAACCTAGGTTTGTACTCCAAAATACACGGGGGTTACGGGAATGAGCCGACAAGACTATCAAAAAACACAGGTTTCACCCACTACCAACCATCAATCAATGGGTATTGCTTCCCGATCATCTCCATTCGACTGCAAGGATGCAGGAGGTAGGGCAAAGCATGGAGCAGTTGCCTAGCTATGGACGTTGCCGTAGGAGCTTATTGTTCAACATGTTAGGGCAGTTAAACATCATGGCAGCATAATGTGTCGAGAAAATTACCGACACGCCGATTGTGCCAATACGTCCAAACGCAGACATAGGGAATCAACTTTATAGCAACGCCGTTTTTGAGAACATCAACTCAGAGACCAAAATAGATTTTATTAGGAGGGTAGTGATGAATAATTTCGACGGACAAATCTTTTTCGCTTTGATTGTAGCGCTGGTATTGGCCTGGGCAACCAGCTTGCTGGTGGCTCGTCGCTATACCACTAAAGTGCTGGAATTCATGCAGATAGGGACAGCACCTATAGATCAAGCATCTGAGAGTTATTCGACAAGGAGAGTAAAAGTCGGCGACGTTCTGCAAGAAACTGAATCTGTCGATCTTACTCAACAAAACTATTATGCGCGTTGGCGGCTACGGATAGGGGTTGTACTGATTGCAACTGTATTAGCAGTCATTATCGCGTATGTGCAACAGGATGCCTATGTCGAAGACACGTTCAGTTGGCGGCGGCTTTGTATGCTAACCTTAGTTAACGCTTGGCCATTAGTGCCGAGTATCGGGCTATTGGAACGCTGGTCACGCTGGAAAATATTGTTGGTTTCGGTCAGTTATTTGCTGTTGACCAGTGTCATGGTTATGCTGAAATCGACCGATAACCAAAATTTAGGTTCGGTGTTGCTCTGGTTGTTCGGAGAACAAATTCCGCTCCTGGTGTTTGTCTTTTTCTTGACAGGCTCGAAATCTCGCGCCATTGGGCCTTATCTGTTGGTGGTGTTTTTTTTGCTGACAGCATCGTCTTTGCTGGGGTTAAGCGCACTTGAGCAAGTGATCAAAGGTGGCCCGGACTCCTGGTTGATGGATTTACTATTGGCGACACCTTTCAATGCCTATGTCGTATTTATATTATTTAGCATGGTTCCCTGGCTGCCAGCTTTTTATCCGGTGCGTTATATGGCACGGCGCCTTGCCGAGGCTTATCGACACAAAGTATTTTCAGAGCCGTTGTATTTATTGTCTGGCTTATGGTCGATTGCCCTGATATTCCAGGCAATGACGCTGAGCCATTCAGCCGGCTTAAGCGCTTATGGAATATTGGCCGCATGGCTAGTTATCCCTTTAAGCGTGGTGCTGATGAAGCCAATGTTGCATCCCCCATATCAACCGCCGACGTTGTTGCTTTTGCGTGTGTTTCGAGCCGATGACGGGATTGAAACTTTGTTCGACAGCGTTGTCGAGCGTTGGCGTTACACAGGTAACACCTTGATGATCGCGGGCAAGGACTTGGCATTGCGCAATCTTGATCCAGACGAATTATTTGCGTTTCTGAGCGGGCATTTGCAAGATAGGTTCATCAGCGACGACGCGCGATTACAGCAAGCAGTCCAGAAACTAGATTTGCAAGCCGATCCTGACGGACGTTACCGGATCAACGAATTTTTTTGCTTCGACAGTACCTGGAAATTAGTTTTGGCGACTTTAGTCGATAAAGCTGATAGCGTGTTGATGGATTTACGGGCTTATACGCCCAAACGGGAAGGCTGTACCCATGAGCTGACTGTGTTGGCTACAAAACCACATTTGCAAAAGCTGGTCATTTTGTTCAATAAGGACACTGATAAACAGGCCGCCGAGCAATTGCTTTAAGGAAGTCCGACAAAAATCGTTTGGATAGATAGCGAAGCATATGGCAAGAATCTTCAGGAGCAGGTGCTGGGGGCCTTGTTCAGCATTTGAAATTAAGGAATCTCTGGGCAAGTCGTGTAGTGGGCAAACAGCTTTACCGTTTACCCGCCATTTGCGGTGTTCCGCATAGCTATCGTAGATAGTGGCATCCTTTTCTACCAGACTCATGCTTCCAAGTGTTGAATTACCAAACAACAGGCAACTCCCTACGCATCAATTTAAGCAATTCGTAGGTTGCGGGTGAGCTTGCGAACCCCAACATATGTGTTTAGACAGTTGTTTTTGTTGGGGTTCGTGCCTCACCCCAACCTACCCGTGCTGTTGTTCTACCAGTTGTCCCTGCGGTGTTGTTGCAAGCCTATCGCTGGTTAGTGGATAGCCGCGACGAGGCCACCGAAGAGCGGCTTGACCAGCTAGATGATGCCTTCAAACTGTACCGTTGCCATACCATCATGAACTGTACCGTTGCCATACCATCATGAACTGTACTGATACCTGTCCCAAGGGACTGAACCCCGCCAAAGCCATCGCGGAAACCAAAAAACTCCTGGTCAATCGAAAAGCTTAAGCGGCAATAACCGATATGAACGAGCTGGCTAAATTAAAGTGGCAATGTCGGCGAGGTTCTTTAGAGCTGGATTTGTTGCTGAATCGTTATCTTGAGACCCGCTATCCGGTCGCTAGTGAAGAAGAAAAAGCGCGTTTTGTTGAAATGCTTAAACTGGATGATTCGGAGTTATTGGGGCAATGTGATGCTAATTGGTGAAGGCTTTGTATTGAAATG
>NZ_JBKKBJ010000154.1:0-8495 GCF_046714055.1 Methyloglobulus sp.
TGATTAGTAAGGAACCCCAGCCAGCACCGTCATACTGGCATGGATGCCGGTATCCAGTCACATGGATGTGAATGTATGACTTGGCATTGTGCCTAAATCAAGCGGCAGGGCATTTGGCACAAACCATTCATGGCTCTAAATTCCGGCTTCCCTGCCGGAATGACGAACTTTTTGGCGCTGGCTGAAGAATCTTGCTAATCAGTTAAATAGTTATACCTGCCTTTTATTTGCTTGTAAAAGAGAAATCAGGGATGTTGGCTTCCTGAGCCGCAAAAAAATTCTTAAAGTACGGCATAAAACTGCCGGTTATCGGGATGGAGAAAAAACAATACATGGCGGCTGCTTCACCAGTGGAAACACCGAAAATCCATTGCGGCATAAATAAGGTCATAATTGCCATGACAAAATGGTAGCTGGCCATTTTCTGGTTGTTTTTCCAAAGGAAGCCACTAAACGCCAAGCCGAACAGTGAGCCGTGGGTGACAAATAATCCGAATGCACTCGAAATCGTATAAGCTATATGATACTTGCCCATATAAAGACAAGAGATCATGTTCCCGATGAAATTAGGCATGATGTCGAAGAGTTGCCACTCATTAGGTAAGAAAGTGCAAATCAGGAATGAGGCGCTGAGCGTAGCGCCGATCATGGTCGCTTTAAGGAGAGCCGTTTTGTCTGATGAATAGGTGGCAAGCGCTGGCATAATGGCCAAGGCTTGCAAGCTGATGTGATAGCTTGATATTTCGCTTAAAAAGTAATTAGTCCCATACCCGCATTGGTCGGCAACGGGATAGGCAAAATACTGGATAAGTTCCATTAGCGAAAAGTGGAATATTGCGTACGATCTTGCGACCCTTACCCAGAAATCTTCTTCTTTATCAAGGAATGTCACGCTGGCAGCAGCAAACCCGACAATACCTAAACTGAGCGACATATTGGCACTAAAACACATAGATAATCCGTATTCTTACTTATATTAAAATTGATGGCAGTGGAAACGTTAAAAGCTATTGTTAATTTTTTCCAGGCTTCATTAGCGTATTAACATTTGGGATATAGTTTAAACAACCTTTACTGACCCGATAAAGCAGATAGGTTGGGTCAGTTTCGAGTCACACACAACGGCTAATTTTAACAACAAATAATCCTTTTTTTTAGTTTTTTTGACAGTGCTAGAGAGCTTTGATAAAAACATAACCTGAAATTTGGATAGGCGGTATTAAGATATTATCCAAACGTTTCTCTACCTTTTCAAAATAATCGACAAATAGCAAATAAGGCAACCCAAACGGATGAGCAACGAATACAACGCAGCGGCAATTGAGGTATTGACTGGACTGGAGCCGGTACGCAAGCGTCCTGGCATGTATACCGATACGACCCGGCCTAATCATCTTGTCCAGGAAGTCGTCGATAATAGTGTCGATGAAGCCATAGCCGGTCACGCCGACAGTATTGATGTGACACTCTACAAAGACGGTTCTGTTCGGGTGAGTGACAATGGTAGGGGAATGCCAGTGGACAAACACCCAGAGCAAGGCATTCCGGGTGTGGAAGTGATCCTGACACAGCTCCACGCGGGGGGCAAATTCTCCAACAAAAATTACCAATTTTCCGGCGGTTTACATGGTGTGGGTATTTCTGTGGTCAATGCCCTGTCTGCCAAATTGGAGGTTGAAGTCAAACGTAACGGCAAAATCTATCACATGGCCTTTGCCGACGGTGAAAAGCGGACTGAATTGAGCGAGACAGGTATCGTAGGCCGCAATAACACGGGTACGATTGTCACTTTCTGGCCGAATGAAAAATATTTCGATTCCAACAAAATATCGGTGTTAAAGCTAAAGCATGTCCTACGCGCCAAGGCGGTATTGTGTCCGGGCTTGAAAACCAGCCTAAAAGTTGACCAGACCGATGAAGACTATTTTTGGTGTTATGAAGACGGCTTGAAAGAATACTTACTGGACCGAATAGGCGACATTGAGTTTTATCCCGACCAGCCATTCATGGGCAATATGGCGGGGAATCATGAGGCGGTCGAGTGGGGCATCATCTGGGCGACCGAAAACCCTCCTGAGATGCTTGCCGAAAGCTATGTCAACCTGGTGCCTACCGTGCAAGGCGGAACGCACGTCAATGGCTTGCGTGCCGGATTAACCGAAGCCATGCGGGAATTTTGCGAAATCCGAAACCTGTTGCCGCGCGGCGTTAAAGTCGCTCCCGAAGATGTGTGGGAAAACTGCCACTACGTGTTGTCGGTTAAGCTCGAAGATCCCCAGTTTTCTGGCCAAACCAAAGAACGCCTGAGTTCCAGGGAATGCGTCACCTTTGTTTCCGGCGTGGCTAAAGATGGCTTTAGTTTATGGCTGAACCAGCATCCACTGGAAGGCGAAAAAATTGCCGAGATCATTATCAACAGCGCCCAAAAACGCTTGCGTGCCAATAAAGCCATTATCCGCAAACGCATCACGGCGGGCCCCGCGCTGCCCGGAAAACTGGCGGACTGCACAGCACAGGATATTGCCAGGACTGAATTGTTTCTGGTCGAAGGGGACTCGGCAGGCGGTTCAGCCAAGCAAGCGAGGGAGCGCGACTTTCAGGCGATTATGCCCTTGCGCGGCAAGATATTGAATACCTGGGAGGTTGAATCCAACCAGGTGATGGCTTCGCAGGAAGTTCATGATATTGCCGTTGCGTTGGGCATAGAGCCCGGTTCCGATGATTTGCGAAACCTGCGTTATGGTAAGGTGTGCATCCTTGCAGATGCCGATTCAGACGGTAGCCATATTGCAACATTGATATGCGCCTTGTTTTACCAGCACTTCAATGCGTTGGTTGTCGCAGGTCATGTCCATGTCGCCATGCCACCTTTGTACCGGATTGATATAGGCAAGCGGGTGTTTTATGCCCTAGATGAAGCCGAGCGGCAAGGTGTCCTGGATCGCATCAAAGCGGAAAAAATTAAAGGCGCAATTTCGGTGCAGCGTTTCAAAGGTTTAGGCGAGATGAATCCATCCCAGCTTCGGGAGACCACCATGAACCCAGATACCCGAAGGCTGGTACAGCTAACCGTAGAAAAAACTGACGACACCCGAGGGCAACTGGATTTGTTGCTGGCAAAAAAACGTGCGCCGGATAGAAAAATCTGGTTGGAAACTAAAGGGAATTTGGCGGATGTTGTTTAGAATTTAGCGTTTATTTTATGGATTGGTTAGCATCCATAGATGCCAGTGGTCGGCATGGGCAGGCACAAGGCCAGCCCCTACGGTACGGCGTGGTGTTGTAGGGGCAATCCCTTGTGGTTGCCCTCCCGTGGTTGCCCATTGCACGTACCAGGGCAGGGATATATCAAAGGTCAGGTGTGCATCAGAAGGGCAGGCACAAGGTTTGCCCCTACGTTTAAATTTGATTACCATAACAATAATGAACAAAACCCGTGTTTGAACAGACCTTTAAAAATATCGACAATGCCTTATGGAAAGATGCCGGGGCATCCAGCGAACTGGATTATACCGAGCAAACCTCATGGATCCTGTTCCTGAAATATCTGGATGACCTGGAACAAGACCGGGCCATGCACACCGAGTTGGTGGGCAAGTCCTACGGCTTCATCATAGATAAGCCTTATCAGTGGGAAACTTGGGCGATTCCCAAAAAACCGGATGGGGCTATCGACCACAACAAAGCCAAGACTGGTGATGATTTAAGGGGATTTATCGACCATGAACTGTTTCCTTCGCTGCGAGACAGGAGTCGAGTAGTCCCCAGAAGCGATAAGGCTGGGCGTTTTCACGAAGCGTTTTTTTTGCGTAGTGAAAATGCAAAGCATTCCGACATCGCGTCGAGTCATTGCGTAACCAATGTTTTATACCCCTTGTTGGGTATAAAACGAGGGAAGCAGGACGGCTGGGACAGCCGCAGGCATTGGCGGTCGGTCGCGTTAAGTTTTTGCCGCTTGCTTGGGCTGGGATGCCCAAAACAAGCTTTCGCAAAAATAGCGACTCCCTTCACTTAAAAGCCTTCAAGCAAAAGGCTTCCAGCCCAGACACCATCGAATACAAGATCGGTGAAATTTTTGGCGAAATCAGCAACAAAATCCAAAGCGGCTATATCTTGCGTGAAGTGCTGGACGAGGTGGATGCGCTTAAATTCCGGTCGCAGGAAGAAAAGCACGAGCTTTCGCACCTCTACGAAACCAAGATCAAAAACATGGGTAATGCCGGACGTAACGGCGGGGAATACTACACGCCGCGTCTCCTGATCCGCAGTATTATCAAAGTCGTCAAGCCCAAGATCGGCGATAAAATCTATGACAGCGCTGTGGGTTCCGCAGGATTCTTGTGCGAAGCCTACGAGTTTCTTAGAAGTAAGCCGGACTTGTCCACCGACGACTGGGACACCTTGCATAAAAACACCTTTTACGGCAAGGAAAAGAAAAGCCTGGCTTACGTCATCGCCATCATGAACATGATCCTGCATGGCATCGAGGCACCCAACATCATCCACACCAACACGCTCACCGAAAACCTCGCCGACATTCAGGAGAAAGACCGCTACGACATTGTGCTGGCGAATCCACCGTTCGGCGGCAAGGAGCGCAAGGAAGTGCAGCAGAATTTCCCCATCCGCACCGGCGAGACCGCATTCCTGTTCCTGCAACACTTCATCAAGATGCTCAAGGCCGGTGGTCGGGCGGGCGTGGTCATTAAAAACACCTTTCTTTCCAATACCGACAACGCCTCGGTGAGCTTGCGTAAACACCTGTTGGAAAGCTGCAACCTGTACACCATCCTCGATTGTCCCGGCGGCACTTTCCAGGGCGCTGGCGTAAAGACCGTCGTGCTGTTATTCGAAAAAGGCGCACCGACCCGTAAAGTCTGGTATTACCAGCTCGACCCAGGACGTAGCCTGGGCAAGACCAACCCGCTGAACGATGTTGATTTAGCCGAGTTCATCGAATTGTCTGAAACCTTTGCCGAATCGCCCAAAAGCTGGAATGTCGATGTTGCAAACATCGACCCGGCAACCTTCGACCTCTCTGTGAAGAACCCAAACGGCGGCGAAGAAATCACCCACCGCAGCTCACAGGAAATCATGGATGAAATCGCCACGCTGGATGCGGAGAGCGCGGAGGTGTTAAAGAAAATACGGGGTTTGATGTGAGAAAATGTAAGGGAGCTTCTAAAACACCACCTCTTCCAAGACATGATTATAAACACAAGTTACAGCACCGTCATTCCGGCATGGATTGCCGGAATCCAGGACACAGGGATGTGAAAAACAGATCAAAAATGATACCTTACGATCAAAAAACGGTTGCTAATTTTGGCATTGCCATCCATGGCATCTGGATCTCGGCAATCCATGCCGAGATGACGAGTTGTGTAGATACCTATGCCCTCAGGGAGAAGGAGATTGTTGAATTATTAGAGATTCCTACAATCCTGACAGCCATCGCCGCCGCTCCATCCGATTACGTGGTTACGATTATTCCCTAAATGGCGCTTATTTCATTACCATTTGTACACATCATCATGAATGTTTACTGGGTGAAATCAGCCAAAATCAAATGGCTTTAAGCGCGGCTGGGGAAATGGTAGCCCAGCAGTGGGAAGCCTTGACTCAACGGTTTTCTGCATTGCAATTGGATGAATTTATCATTATGCCCAACCACATCCACGGCATTCTTGTCTTCGATAACGCGGCAGATAATTTGTCAAAATCGACGTTAGGCAACATAGTCGGGGCATTCAAATCCATTACCACCCATGAATACATCAACGGCGTTAAGCAACACAATTGGCAACCGTTCGACAAAAAATTCTGGCAGCGCAATTATTACGAACACATCATACGTAATGAAGAATCGTTAAACCAAGTGCGCGAATACATCATCAATAATCCAGCCAATTGGCCGCAAGATGAAAATAATCCGGTCATTTACAATGCTAAATGACGTGTTTCAATCCCAAATTCGAACGGGATCGGGGTTGACGGGATTGCGGTGTACGCTATGGAGTGCGCTGTAGGGGCAACCCTTGTGGTTGCCCATTAGCACGTACAAGGGCAGGGATATACCAAAGGTCTGGTGTGCATCCAAAAGGGCAGGCACAAGGCCTGCCCCTACAGGTTGCCCAAATATACAAAACGAAAGCCTCAAGCATGAAGGGTTGAAAGCGCATATTGATCGTATTGGGATGGTGATTTATGAACGCAAGGGAGCAGACAACAATGCTTAAAACAGGATGGTCGCAGAAAATATTTGAAGAAGTTTTAGAAATTAAAAATGGTAAAAATCAAAAACAAGTACAAAAAGAAAATGGTGAATATCCAATTTACGGAAGTGCTGGCAATGTGATGGGTTGGGCGGATGAATATATCTGTGAAATTGGGACAACTATTGTTGGCCGTAAAGGAACGATCAATAGTCCTATTTATGCTGAAACAAAATTTTGGAACGTAGATACGGCTTTTGGTTTATCACCAAAGGCACTGTTAAACTCAAAATTTTTATATTACTTTTGTCTTTCATACGATTTTAGCAAGCACAATCGGGGGACTACGATTCCAAGCTTGGTGAAGTCAGACTTGTTACAAATTACTCTTCCACTTCCACCCCTCCCCGAACAACAACGCGTCGTCACCATCCTAGACGAAGCGTTTGACGGCATTGCCACCGCCAAAGCCAACGCCGAAAAGAACCTCCAAAATGCCCGCGCCCTCTTCGAAAGCCACCTCCAATCCGTCTTCGCGAATGCTTGGAAAACTGGCGATTTGGTAACACTTGCAGATTTGGCGACTGACATTACAGACGGCGACCACATGCCACCGCCAAAGGCTCTGAATGGCATTCCTTTCATCACCATCGGAAATATTGCTAAAGACACTCGTACAGTCAATTTTACCGACACGTTTATGGTGTCGAGAGAATACTTCGATAGATTGAAGCCCAACAAAAAGCCAAAGAAAGGGGATGTGCTCTACACGGTTACAGGTTCGTTTGGTGTTCCTGTTCTGGTCAGTGAGAACCGAGAATTCTGTTTTCAACGCCACGTTGGACTGGTACGTCCAAAGCCAGATGTGAGCAGTGAATGGCTTTACTATTTACTTATGTCGCCGCAAATTTTAAAACAGGCTAATGATGGCGCGACCGGGACAGCTCAAAAAACAATTTCGTTAAGGCTGCTTCGCGGTTTCCAAGTTCCGCGAGTGCCTCTGGCACTTCAGCGGACAACCGCAACAAGGTTTGACGCATTTATCAAAGAAACCCAACACTTACAATCCCTTTACCAACGCAAACTCACCGCCCTGGACAATCTAAAAAAATCCCTGCTGCACCAAGCCTTCACTGGACAGCTTTGAAAATAAACAGGATACAGATGCATTCGGTTGATTAAATCGAATGATTTAACTAAAGTGAGTAGATTAATCCCGCATCAAGAGAGGCACTGTTATGCAAACTGTTACCGCCAGCCAAGCCAAATCCCGTTTCGGTGAATTCCTTGACCGTGTTCAGCGCGAGCCGGTGCGTGTGATACGCCATAACCGAGTGGTGGGTGTGATGGTTAGCGCTGAGGATTATGAGGCAATGTGTGCGTTTTACTCCGATCGACTGCGCCAGACTTTAAATGAATGTGCCAATAGCGCAGCCACAGCGGGCCTATCCGAAGAGAAATTGGCCGAACTGCTAGCCGATGAAAGCTGAATTAGCATTGCCCGATTGTTATGTGCAAATTGTTTTCGACATTAATGTTCTGTTGAGTGCCGTGCTGAATGAAATCAGCTATGTAAAGTGCAACTCATGAACGAAGCCGAAACCCGCGCCGAACACATTGACCCCGCGCTAAAAGCCGCTGGCTGGGGTGTGGTTGAAGGCAGCCGTATCCGGCGCGAGTATCCGATTACGTTGGGTCGCATCGAGGGATATGGCAAGCGCGGCAAGGCGTTGACTGCCGATTATGTGCTGGAGTACCGCAACACCAAATTGGCGGTGGTGGAAGCCAAGGCTTGGGAGAAGCTGCTGACCGAGGGCGTGGGCCAGGCCAGGCCAGGCCAGGCCAGGCCAAGGATTATGCGGGTAAGCTTGGTTTACTGAAACTATATTAAAGTAACTTATTGGGGCTGTTAAGATGATTGAGAGCATTTCAATATCTGGAGAAGATGTACGTTATATCTTTGAAGCCCAACAATTAGCTGGATTATCAGCAATCAATTTTATTTATGGAGCAAATGGCTCGGGCAAAACGACCATTTCAAAAATTATTCTGATTACGTAGGACCCACAGCCAATTTTGAAGTCAAAGGCATAAGTGCAAGCCCTTGAAACCAAAGGAGGCGGGAGATGAGCAAAAACAAAGTGCAATACCAGAAAGGTATGGGTTTGCCCGGTTTTATGAAGGCGTACGGCACTGAGGGGCAATGCCGAGAAATGGTTTTCCGGTCACGTTGGCCGAAGGGATTTCGATGCCCCGACTGTGGCCATGGCAAATATTGTG
>NZ_JBKKBJ010000155.1:0-7514 GCF_046714055.1 Methyloglobulus sp.
GTGTCATGTGCTGACCCAGCCTGTGGAAAGCCACGATCAGGTTCCATTTTGACGGCATGTACGAGATCGGGAAATTTGATGGCATCCTGAATGAAGAAGACCGGAATATTATTGCCGACCAAATCCCAGTTGCCTTCTTTCGTATAAAACTTGACGGCAAAGCCACGGACATCGCGCGGTGTATCGGACGAACCGGATCCACCTGCCACCGTTGAAAATCGCGTGAAAAGAGGCGTTTGCTCACCCACTTCGGTCAGCACTTTAGCTGTCGTGTATTTTTCCAGGGATTGGGTCAGTTCGAAAAAGCCATGTGCACCAGTGCCACGCGCATGGACGATGCGCTCAGGAATCCGCTCGTGGTCGAAATGGGTAATTTTTTCGCGCAGGATAAAATCTTCCAGCAACGTCGGACCTTTCGGATTGGCTCTCAGGGAATTCTGATTGTCGGAAATCGGCAAACCCTGGTTCGTCGTCAACGCTGGCTGATCGCCGGTGGCAGTCTGGTGCCACTCTCCGCCGTTGCCCACTGAAACGGTTGCTTCTTCTGCCCCAGAATTTGATTGTTTACCGGTCAGTGTTTTAGATTTGGTCATCATGTATCTCCAATTGGTTTTGCACGATATCGAATTGTGATCGTACGTCGATGATGGTATGGAAACCTATGGAATCTAAAAACGGTCATATCCATACGGTGTCTGAGCTATAACAGGATGAGCCGGATGTTGAAGGTAGTAGTGAAACACATCTATCGTCAAAGCATGAAGCGCTTTTTTCTGCAAATTCGAATGCTCAATAGTCATTAGATAATTTCTTGTAGGCTGAATTGGGCTTATGTTTAAAATCAGATAACGCAACTAATAAAGTCAGCGCGAACAAAATAAGGTTCGCGCTGTCATCAATCAACAAATGAATCCTCGGTAGGAAAACCTAAGCAGGTGTCGCGTCCAAAAGCCGATCCAAAGAGCGAACATGTGATTGTTGGGCAGGCAGGAGCTTCGTTTCAATCAAAGCGCGAATATCTGCGGACAAATCAGGAGTCTGTAGCGCTTTTTCATAATCCGCTTCCCCACTTTTTTCCCCTTCCAACAAAACCTTTATTGCCGATTGCTTACCCAGCAAACTTGCGCCTTCCAGGATTAATTTCGCCCAACTACCCCAGGCTCCTGTGCTTTTATGGGGCGTTCCTCCCAGTTTACGGATTTGTGCCTCTAAACTGGAAGCCGCAGCTTTATGGTTCCCAAAAATTGGCATTAAAGAATTTGATACGAACTGTCCTCCAGGTACCCGAAATTTCTCCAAAGCCTGTTGATAAGTTTCCGTTGCTGACAGTTCATCTTTCAGCAATTTTTCGATTGTTTTAATATTATGCATGATAACTCCTCTGTGATTATTTCTTGATGACGCGTAGTGCATCATCAAGCTTAAGCGTTGACTGACGCTTCTTCAGTCGATGAAATATCTTCCGCATGGGCTCTTTCGAAGATTTTTTTCACCTGATCAATGGCTTCGCCAGTTGACGTATGGACAGAAATCAAGGCACTTCCGCCCTTGATTTTCCCTTCATAGCGTTTGGCTTCATACTCTGGTATACCGAGCCCGATTAAAGCCCCACTCAAACTTCCGGCGGCAGCGCCTACTGCCGCACCGCTTAATGCACCCATGATGGGACCTGCGGCAATAAACGGGCCGACACCCGGAATAGCCAGACTACCAATCCCGGCTAACCATCCAAGTACAGCGCCAGTACTTATACCCACTGCACCGCCAATAGCAGCGCCTTCGGGCGCTTTAGTGTGCTTTTCATGGGCAAAATCCTTGGTCGTGGTTTTGTCGGGAAACAGCACCGATATATCATTGTTTGAAAAACCAGCGGTTTTCAGGTCACTAACAATGATCTCTGTCTGTTCGACATTTTGTGCGATACAAAAAACTGCTTTAGTCATGACATTCTCCTGGGCCGTTAAGGCGCTTTAATTTCAAGTTGGTTATCTATCCGAATTACACCACGCGTTTTCTTCGCGATGTTTTCCAGTTTCATCCTTTCATTTACATTTTCAACAATCCCACGCAACGTCACCACCCTATTGTTTGTAATGATTTTTACATTCTGCGCATTGACTGATAACGCTTCATCCTTGACTGCGGCCTTACGTATATTAGCCGTGATGTTGATATCACTCTCGGTTTCATTCTGATCTTCCGGGGTTAACGTTGTGCCATCCTTGTCGCGAACATTGCGCTGGGTATTTTCCAATGCCGAACCAGCGGCCAAATAGATTACGGTATCCTTTTCAGCTTGAACAGAACCGGTCATCAGTATTAGGCTGCCCGTTACCGTGTACATAACTAACAATAATCGTGTAAACATTTTTATCTCCTTTAATAGTGGGTGTTTTTTTAAGCTAATTGAAGGGCATCCATAACTGCTTTATCTTTCACATCCAACAAATTAAACATAACCCCAACGTTATCGTTAATGAGCAGTGGAATGATCCGCTGGCACTGGTTAAAACCGACAACAATGCTGAGTCTAGCGACCGCTCATCAGACGGCTTAAAAGAAAACCGGCCCCTACGGCTATCCCTAACGAAGCGACGGGGTTTTCATGGATGTACCCCCGGCAATCTTCTACAAATTGCTGCTCCGCATTCTTCAATTGCTCGCCTTTTTTACCTAACGCATCTGCCGCCTGACTGGTTGCATTGGCTACTTTGTCGACAGCCTCGTGTGCGCCTGATTGAACTCGGCCAATGGTTTCATCGACCCTATTGGTGTTGTCTGTTGTTTCCATAATGGTTACCTTTAAGAAAAATAAAATAAGATCGAATAATTATTAACATCCGATATTTTTGAAAAATGCCAACCAAAGATGGCATTCCAGTTTTTTCTGTCTTTATTAAATGGCTACTGGTGGATCGGCCTAAAACTGAGCGATTTAATGATTGAACAAAAAATAAATAATGACCAAAACAAACACCGGCACACCCACGAGCCAGCCTAAAAAATATTTACCTAAATTCATGACGCATCTCCATTAAAAGTATTCATATAAAATGCCCGTTTATGGGCTTTGGCTTTCATTCAAGCCTGCTGCTAAAAGACAGGATGATGCAAGCTGTTAAAAAGTTTACGGGAAAAACTTCTTCGGGTCAGTGCGGTGACGCACATATAATCGACATTGGATATCTACCGCTTCCCGGTGACGGTTGAATGTCATCCTCTTAGACTGAGAACTATTCGTTTCCTCGCTTTATAGCGCTTATGTACGCTAGCGAACGGTGTGCGCCTATGAAAAGGCATCTAATTGCCACTGAGGGTTTTCAGGACGGGAAATCCACTCCCATAACTGACATTTTCGGATTGTTGGAAGTTGCAGTGCGGTAATGCTTGCCAAGCCAACCTACTGTTAGAAAAATTGCAAATCGTTGCAATTGTAATAGCTATTCATTGCAACGATTGTGTTCGACGCTTTAACTCAATGGAGAAAAAATAATGAAAAAATTTTACGACTTCAGATCAAATCAGATTATGTATAAGATCGCCGCAAACGCGGCTTCTGCAATCCTTATAGCTGGGTGCGCGGGCATCCAGGCTCCTACAGAACAAATGGCCGTTTCCAAGGTTGCGGTAAGTAATGCAAGCAGCGCTGGAGGCAATGAGTTTGCACCGCTACAGATCAAATCTGCGATGGAGAAGATGGATGGCGCTGAGCGGGCCATGGCAGCCGAAAATTATCTGAAAGCTCGGCAACTGGCGGAACAAGCACAGGCCGATGCCCAACTAGCTGCAACGACGGCGCGTTCAGCCAAGGCACAGAAAGCAGCAAGTGCATTACAGGAAGGCAATCGCGTACTACGTCAAGAAATCGACCGTAACGCCCAATAATCATCAATGGAGTTCATCATGCAAAAATATCAATATATTCCTATGACCTTGGTCGCTATCGTAATTGTTTCTGGCTGTAGCACCGTAACACAAAACCCATCTCTCGCAGAAGCACATAGCAGTTACAACAACGCACGAACAAACCCCGAAGTGACAAATCTGGCAGCGGTAGAATTGAAAGATGCTAGCGACTCTCTGAACAAGGCGGATTACGCCTTAAACAATAGTGAAGGCGTTGAAACTGTCGATCATCTGGCTTATTTAGCCAAGCAAAAAGTAAGGATTGCGGAGGAAACCGCGAAGCGGAAAACGGCTGAGCTAGCAGTCACCAACGCCGGCGCCAAACGCAACGAAGTCCGCCTAGAGGCGAGGACGGCTGAAGCCGATGCGGCTAAAGCCCAAGTGGAGAGTGACCAGGTGTTGATTGCGGAGCTTTTAGTTTTGAATGCCCAGAAAACCGAACGCGGCATGGTGATTACGCTAGGCGACGTGTTGTTTAGCACCGACAAGGCACAGCTAAAACCGGACGGCACACGCAACGTACAAAAGCTGGCCGATTTTCTCACGCGATACCCACAAAACACGGTGTCGGTTGAAGGGTATACAGATAGCACCGGCAGTAACAATTACAATCAGGAGCTATCTGACCGCCGTGCCTATTCCGTACGGACGGCTTTGATGGACAGGGGGATCAGCAGTGACCGCGTGGCTACGCACGGTTATGGTGAGGAATTTCCGGTTGCCAGCAATGACAATGCCGATAGTCGTCAATTAAACCGGCGCGTGGAGATTATTCTTTCCGATGCCAACGGCAATATCACTCCACGATAGGCTTAGCCAATCTTCGGCGGCTGGCTAACGGTTGGACTGGTGTGAGCCAGTTGATTCAAATACACCTTTTTGTCCCGCTGAATCGTATTTGCCATCTCTTTTTGTACGGAAGCGTACAGACAAAGATGGCAGATACTGTATGCTGGTGTCAAGGTCGTTATTTCTTACGGCTAAGGAGAATATTTTATGAAACAATTACACCTAGTGCTTATACTTCTCAGCATTCTGTCTAGCTTTCAGGCGGTTGCGGAATCCATGATTAAACCCCAAACCCAAGGCGAAGTTACCTTTGTCAGCGGCGGGGTGGGAAGCGATGAAAGGGATGCGATGCAAGCCATTCGGTCTGACTACAACTTGAGCTTGTTATTTTCGTTACAAAGTACGGGAGAATATCTCAGTGACGTGAAAGTTAGTATCACTGATTCAAGTGGCAACACCTTCTTAGAAACCGTGTCTGATGGCCCTATGCTGTTCGCTAAACTCAAGCCTGGCCGTTACAATGTTACCGTTGAACTAAATGGACAGGTAGCCCATAAAAAGGCAATTATCGTAGGCAATAAGCGAACGTCGTTATCGTTCATTTGGCCTGAAGAAGAGACTGGGTTGATATCATGCCCAACCCAGACCCCGGAAAATATCAACAGCGGCATTATGTTCGAATCACCTATGGTTGTTTTCACCAGTGCTACCAAAGCGCCCAACAAAGTTTTCGCTGAAATCCGTTATACATATAGATCTCCTGTCCTACAGATCAATAGTTTCTATATGCGATACCGAACAGACCACAGTTAGTTTTGCAGTTAAAGTATAGATAAGGTTTTTGACGTAACCCCAAGCTCCCTAATCAATAGGGAGCCCTTGGTCAAGATGGCTTTCCCATCTGTGGTCAGGTATGTTTTTTATTGATTTAAGCACGTTATTCTGATTTCAGGATGCGACAATTTGTCACATCCGCAAGACTGATAAAAGCAGTAAGTTAGTTCTGCTTTATGAAGACTTTCATTGCCATGTGAGTTAGAAACCTCCCCTCTATTGCGGATTTTTAGTTTGATCCGCATTTTTTTAAGCAAACTTTATTCAAAAAATTACTCAACCACATGAAACTCAGCCTCATTACCAACAATGCTGACCAAAACACTCGTTTCGAAATTGACAAGCGTATCGCTTTTCACCAAGCAGGACATGCCGCAGCTATTTGTCTTGGTAACCAGCAAAAGCAATTACCTGCTGTTCATTTTCAGGTCATTATCAAACCACAGGAAAGCGACGAACCACAATCAGGCCAGTCCATACGTATACAAGGCAAATATACCGCCAAACTTGAAGGCGGCCAATTAATTCAAAGTTTGCCGTTGTCTTTTGCCGAGGCCACTAAAGGCTTTTCTTCTGAACAACAAAAAGAATATCTCTGCGCTATTGAAGCTGATGTCATCAATTTGATGGCAGGATCATTGGCTGAGGCAAAATACGTAGCGTCCCGCGATGGTGAAGTTTTCAATCCAAATTTAGTCAATCTTGATGCGTTACATTTTTATGGTGGCAGCTCAGACTTGAAATTCATTACTGAATACATGGAATGCTTTAAGCTCCACAAGGAAAAACGCGCCCAGAAACTGACCGAACTTTTTTTGGCTGCTTTCAACTTTGTCAACAACAGGTCAAACTGGGGCGCTATCTCAGTCTTGGCTGAATATATCCTGGATAAACCCAAAGACACCATCCATTGCGAAGAACTCATTTCCTTACTTAAGTCCCGTTTTTACTAAACGAATAGAGATTTTTCGATGCTGATTGAATATTTAGGCAAAAAACTTCCGTAGTCCAACCTCTGATTAAACCCTTAGATAGGCTTATCATGAACGTAATCAACTTGTTATGAATCCTACCCTCTATTTGGATCAAAATGGAATTCATAACCGTATTGGCTTAATCCTTATCTGTTCGTTACCGTACCGACCAAATTCGGATTTGCGTGTATTGTATTGTCAAGCGATGGAAAACATCATTCCACGCTTTGGTCATGGCTATCTGGTCATGGCTAACACATTATCAGGAGACACTCATGAACAAAGATCAAGTAAAAGGCAAAGCCGAAGAAATTAAAGGTAAGGGCAAGGAAGCCGCTGGTGTGCTATTGGACGACGATGATATGGAGACAGAAGGGAATGTCCAAAAGAACGTCGGCAAAGTCCAAAAAGGCTTTGGTGATCTCAAGGAAGATATTAAGAAAGACCGTTAACACGAGTATTGCCAGACTTTGCAGGCGAGCCTTGATAGGCTAGCCTGCTGTTCGGTAGTAGCGAAATACTCTCAAATACTTTTTCACAGGAAATAAATATGAAACTCACCAACATGAAACTCACCGGCTTATCAGCAGGTATCATTTTAATTTTCGCCTCGTTCGGCGCTAATGCCGGGGAAAGCCACATGGCGGAAGCGCTCAAACACGCAGAAGCTGCGGTCAAAGCAGACAATGGAAAGACTATTGTCGAACATGCAGAAGTAGCGAAGACTCATGCCAAAACCGCCGATGAACACTTGGATGCTGGCATCACGAGCCTGGAAGGGGCTATCGAACACGGCAAGCTTGGGCATGCAGACTTAGCCAAAAGAAACGCCGAGGAAGCCGTAACCCATCTGAAAGCCGCGCAATAAAACCGTCGGTTTACAGATTATACCAATCCCAATAGATTATCATATTAATAAAGCCCATTTACGGGAGCAAAGATTTCGGATGGTGTCGGGTTGGCTGGCGAACTGGTTCCATGCGTGGCAACACACATCAACGATCTGGTCAT
>NZ_JBKKBJ010000156.1:0-3738 GCF_046714055.1 Methyloglobulus sp.
TGCGTTTGTGGCGCACCCTCCCCCTCACAACGCCGTTCTTGGTCAGGCGCTCGCCCCCACAGCGCTTGCAGTTCAACATGACCATACCCACCACCGTATCAGGATAAGGCTATATTAAACTAAAAAACTATATTTATGTAAACACTCTCAAAACTTAAAAGTTTTCTTGATTAGCAAGATGCTTCAGCCGACCAAAGCCAAGCGTCTGACCGAGGCCCGATGATAGCCGTAGCCACACAAAAAGATGCATCAGGATCATATTGAGATGGAAGCGACGGTTGAAACGATAGGCGAATACCGCCAAATAGCGCGGGCGTATTTTGCGAAATCAAAGGCATGATAAGCGCTGCCTAGGCTAGTCTTGAGATTGCCCCGGATCGTATTGACCCAAAGGAATTCCGGTAGGTCTTTGGGTATGCGGCCACTGGCGATGATGGCTTGGTGCTGGCAACCTGCCTCGGTCACCGCCG
Organism: Methyloglobulus sp.; assembly: GCF_046714055.1. GTDB lineage: Bacteria > Pseudomonadota > Gammaproteobacteria > Methylococcales > Methylomonadaceae > Methyloglobulus. The sequence continues at coordinate 471 of NZ_JBKKBJ010000156.1, forward strand.
CGAAACACGACAGACCATCAGAAAGCACGGTGCAACCTGGCATCAGGTTGGATTTAGCTGAATTGAACAGGTATTTCGACCCGTATCCGGACTTTAGCCCTAAATATAAACCCACCAGGTTTAGCTGGTGGTTGTTTAGTTTTTATAGCAGTTGTTTTCTAAGGGTAGAATACAGTCCATCCCAGTATGCAACTTTATTACTTACACACACCCAATTACGTTAAAATACCACCCCCTTACCAGCACCTGTAGGTTTTTGCGTATGTTCAGCAAACTATTCCCTATCGTAATAATTACTTGTTTACTAAGCGCTTGCGCTACCAGCCCTACTGGCAGAAGCCAATTTATCTTCATGCCTGATACACAAATCAACCAGATGGGTTTACAGGCATTCGATACCTTAAAAAGAGACAAAAAAATCAGCTATAACGGTCAATATAATCAGGCAACCACCTGTATCGCTAACGCCATCACTCAGGTGGTCGGTGGTAGTTGGGAAGTCGTGGTATTTGAGGATAGCAGCCCGAATGCTTTTGCCCTGCCCGGCAATAAAATTGGCGTACATACCGGAATGCTCAAATTGGTCGATAACCAGGAACAACTGGCTGCAGTCATCGGTCACGAGATCGGCCATGTCCTTGCCAAACACAGTAATGAGCGGGCTTCTCAAGAAATAGCTATGAACCAAGGCTTGAACATACTGCAAGCCATGACCATGCCGACCTCGGCATTAGGACAGCTCGGTTTCGGACTTCTGGGCGTAGGCGCGGAGTACGGCATCCTCAAGCCTTATGGACGCACACAAGAGAACGAAGCCGATATTATTGGTGTGGATTTAATGGCGAAAGCAGGTTTTGATCCACGGTACAGCGTCTCTTTGTGGCAGAAGATGGAACAGGCGAGCCAAGGAAAACAAACGGTGGAGTTTATGTCTACCCATCCTTCACACGCCACCCGTATCCAAAATCTGGAACAGCGCATGCCGCAAGCAATGGGGCTATATCAACAAGCCCAATCCATGGGTAAGCAGCCGCGTTGCGCCTAAATTATGAACCCGGGCTTAAAGCTTTGCCACCCTTATCCTTTTGAAAAACTGGCTCAACTTAAACACGGTATCACTGCGCCCCAGGGCAAACCGCACATCGCCTTATCCATCGGTGAACCCGCCCATGCGACACCGGCGTTTATTCAGGATGCCCTGTTTGGACACATTAAAGGACTTGGCAGTTATCCCACGACCAAAGGCATCTTGAGTTTAAGACGGGCAATTGCCGAATGGCTGGGTTTTCGTTTCAAAATTCCAAGCACAGCGATTGATCCTGAAACCCAAGTTTTGCCCGTAAGTGGTACACGCGAAGCCTTGTTTTCGATAGCACAGTGCGTTGTTGACACTTCACAGGCCAATAAACCCGTCGTCATCATGCCCAACCCCTTCTACCAGATTTATGAAGGTGCGGCATTATTGGCAGGTGCAGAACCTTATTTCCTGAATACCCTAGAAGCATCCGGCTATTTGCCTGATTTCGACGCTGTTCCTAAAGAGATATGGCAACGCTGCCAGTTGATTTATATTTGTTCGCCAGGCAATCCAAGCGGTGCGGTGATGCCACAAGCCAGCCAAGAAAAGCTAATCCATCTGGCGGAAAAATACGATTTCATTATCGCTTCGGATGAATGTTACAGTGAGCTTTATAATGACGAAGACAATCCGCCCATAGGCTTATTGCAAACCGCTTACGCAATAGGCAACACCACATACAAACGCTGCCTAGTTTTTCATAGCTTATCGAAACGTTCCAATGCGCCCGGCTTACGTTCCGGTTTTGTCGCTGGCGATGCGGACATTTTGCGGTCTTATTTCCAGTACCGTACTTACCAAGGTTGCGCGATGCCTTTGCCAACACAACAGGCCAGCATCCTGGCTTGGCAGGATGAAGCCCACGTAACAGAAAATCGCCAACTGTACCGAGACAAATTTACCGCCTTTATAGACATACTCAGTGACGTTTGCGACATCAATAAACCGGCAGCGAGTTTTTACGTATGGCTGAAAACCGCATTCTCTGGCGAAGAATTTACCCAAAAACTTTTCGCCCAAGAAAACATCACAGTCTTGCCCGGCAGCTACTTATCGCGCAAATTTGCCGGTATCAATCCCGGCCAGAACCATGTCCGCATCGCGTTGGTCGCGCCATTGGCCGAGTGTATTGAAGGTGCGCACCGCATTAAAAATTTCATTAACACCTTAAACTAAAAGTAACAACAATGACTCAACTAGAAAACATCATCAACAATACCTTTGAGCAACGCGCCGACATCACCCCCGCCAATGCCAGCGCAGAAGTCCGTAATGCCGTAAACGAAACTTTAACCTTGCTCGATACCGGCAAAGCCCGCGTTGCGGAAAAAATCAACGGCAACTGGATAACGAACCAATGGCTAAAAAAAGCCGTGTTATTGTCCTTCCGCATTAATGAAAACCGCCTGATGGACGGCGGCAACACCCGCTATTACGATAAGGTCGAATGCAAGTTTTCCGGTTACTCTGAGGAAGACTTCGCCAAAGCGGGTGTGCGTGTCGTGCCTAATGCCGTTGCTCGCCGTGGTTCCTATATCGCGCCAGGGGCGATCTTGATGCCGTCTTACGTTAATATTGGCGCGTATGTGGACAGCGGCACGATGGTCGATACCTGGGTGACCGTCGGCTCTTGCGCCCAAATCGGCAAAAACGTACACCTTTCCGGCGGTGTGGGCATCGGCGGAGTCCTTGAACCCTTACAAGCAGGCCCCACCATTATCGGCGACAACTGCTTTATCGGCGCACGTTCAGAAATTGTTGAAGGCGTTATTGTTGAAGACGGCTGCGTCATTTCGATGGGTGTTTACATCGGTCAAAGCACCAAAATCTATAACCGTATGACTGGCGATGTCACTTATGGGCGCATCCCCGCAGGATCAGTCGTCGTATCCGGCAACCTGCCCTCCTCAGATGGTAAATACAGCCTGTATTGCGCGGTGATTATCAAACAGGTCGATGAACGGACGCGCAGTAAGACGGGGATTAATGAATTATTGCGGGATTAGTGGGTAACAGAAATACACACTCTTTAGATTCTATTAGCCACAAAATTGTATTGAGTTATTAACTCATGTTACGCACCCATAGTTGAAGTAAACTATAAGGATGAATACAGAACTGTTAGAAATATATAGCGATTACTTATTGAGTTCATTTGGTCAAACGACGGCGACCGGGTTGTCCAGCTTG
>NZ_JBKKBJ010000157.1:0-4741 GCF_046714055.1 Methyloglobulus sp.
CGAAGTGCCCGGCGGCATCCAGGGGATGGAATTTGACGGGATGTGGCATTTTGTCGGCCCAAAAAAAACAAGCGCCGGACCGTCAAGGCGTTGGACCGTCGCACACGGCGCACTGTTGCCTGGGTGGCCGGTCGTCGTGATGTTGCAACCTCCCGACGGCTCTACGACAAGGTCAAGCACTTGACGGGCCGCACGTCCTACACCGACGACTGGGGTGCGTTCGCTGCGGTGTTGCCGAGGGACAGGCATCGGGTCGGCAAGGCGCACACCACGCGGATAGGGCGGGACAACGGCAATACGCGCCATCATTTGGGGCGGATGACGCGGAAAACCAAAGTCGTCTCGGAAAAGGATGCGAGGGTTTATGGTCCCATCAAGCTTTGGTGCGCCTTGACAACGCCTGACATATTCCGGCAACACCAAAATACATTTATTACTATCTTTACGTGAACACTCTCTAAGTTTTTTGTTAATTTAATTAATGTAAACCCTGCAAATATTGGTCTATAATCATGTTTTATTGGTATTTCTATTGCGGGTTTTATCATGGCTGCTATATTAGAAGAAAAAACATTTCGCAGTTTACAGGAAGTAGCTGTGCTGGTTTTCTTTGCCAGCTCACTCTTTTTCCTGATCTCTCTGGCCACTTACAGTAACGAAGATGCGGGCTGGACGCACAGCAGCACGGTGCAGACGGTCACAAATGCCGGTGGCGTAGTCGGCGCGTGGTTGGCGGATTTTTGTTTCAGCTTTTTTGGTGTGGTGGCTTACCTGTTGCCTTTCGTGATTATACGCCACGCCTACCTCGCTTACATCGTCGCAAAAGAACACCGCAGGAAGTCAAAAATAATCCTGCACTGGCTTGGTTCCTTGGTTGCGATTGTCTCCAGTGCCGCCTTGTTTTATCTGCATATCTTAAGGGTAGGTGTCGAACTGCCCGGTAACACGGGTGGTATTGTCGGCCAGGAAATAGGCGATGCGTTGCTGTTGATGTGCGGCAATTCCGGCGCGACCGTGCTGTTAATTGCCTCATTGCTGGTCGGTGTAACCTTGGCTACGCAGATGTCGTGGCTGACGATTTTGGATTTCATCGGGAAATATTCCGTGAAATTGGTCGATACGGTAGGAAGTGGCGCGCTTCGTTTCTGGGAATTGTATAGCAACCGACCCAGACCGGCCACAGTCGCTGGATTTGCCGAGCCTAAAGCAGAGGCGTTTTTTAAACCCCCATTCTCAGCAAGAATTTCAACAACATCAACCCCTAGCACTAACCCCGCAAAAAGCCCTGTACCTGATGAAGCCAAGCTACCCATCCTTACTTCATCCATTTTCAGCCCTGTTGTTCAAACTGTTAAGCAACCGCAAAAACAGGTACAAAAACAATCTAACTCCACACCTTCTGCCAAAACCAATGGCGAAGCCTTACCCGCCCTAACCCTCCTCGACAACAGGGACACGCGCGTCAAAGGCTATACCCAAAGCGATCTGGAAGAAATGTCGCGGTTGGTGGAAGACATACTCGCCGATTTCAATGTGGCGGTAGAAGTCGTGGGCTTCCTGCCCGGCCCAGTCATTACGCGCTTTGAAATTCAACCCGCTGCGGGCGTTAAAGTAAGCCGGATCAGCACGTTATCCAAAGATCTGGCGAGAGCGCTTTCTGTCACCAGTGTGCGTATCGTCGAAGTCATTCCCGGCAAGTCGGTGATTGGCCTGGAAATCCCTAACCGTGAACGGGAAATGGTGACCTTGCGTGAATTGCTGGCTTCGCGGACGTTTGAGAAATCCCCTTCCCTACTAACACTTGCAATGGGTAAGGACATTTCAGGACAGCCCCTGATGGCCGATCTGGGCAAAATGCCCCATGCCCTGGTCGCCGGGACTACAGGCTCGGGAAAATCGGTCGGTATCAATTCCATGATCCTGAGCCTACTTTACAAGGCCACACCAGAACAGGTGCGGATGATTATGATCGACCCGAAAATGCTGGAATTATCGGTTTATGAAGGCATTCCGCATTTGTTGACACCTGTGGTCACGGATATGAAAGAAGCCCAAAATGCCCTGCGTTGGGCAGTGGCGGAAATGGAGCGGCGTTATAAATTGATGTCCAAAATGGGCGTTAGAAATCTTGCTGGCTTCAATCAATTGATCGAAGATGCCACCGCCAAAGGCCAGACAATCAGGGATCCCATGTTCCAAATGCTAAACCCATTGGCAGAGGGTGAAGAATTTCCAACACTTGAGACTTTGCCCAGTATCGTCATCGTCATAGATGAATTAGCCGATATGATGATGATCGTCGGCAAAAAAGTGGAAGAATTAATTGCCCGTCTGGCGCAAAAAGCCCGTGCCGCTGGCATTCACTTGGTTTTAGCCACCCAACGCCCGTCGGTCGATGTCTTGACCGGATTGATCAAAGCTAACATTCCTACGCGTATTTCCTTTCAGGTTTCATCCCGTATTGATTCGCGCACCATCCTCGACCAAGGCGGCGCGGAAGCCTTGTTAGGCAATGGCGACATGCTGTTTTTGCCCTCTGGCACCAGCATCCCGATTCGCGCACATGGCGCTTTTGTTGACGATAACGAAGTGCATCGTGTCGTCGAATTTTTAAAACAAACCGCACCGCCCAATTACCTAGCTGAAATCACCAGCGAAAGTTTTGAAAACAGTGATGGGTTTGGCACGTCAGATAGCGGATATAGTGGCGACCCTGAATCGGACAGCTTATACGACCAAGCCGTGGAATTCGTCACACAATCCCGTAAAGCCTCCATCTCCAGCCTGCAACGCCGCTTCAAGGTCGGCTATAACCGCGCCGCCACCATGATCGAAGACATGGAAGCCGCCGGGGTGGTAACTCCAGCAGAAACCAATGGCACACGCATGGTACTGGCACCTCCGCCGATGCGGGATTAAGCGTGTCCTACGCGGCAATAGGCATTGGGCTGGTGATAATCTCTACAGCGTTAAGCCTGTTAATCCTCAAAGGCAACGCCGCCCAGCAACCCAAACAAGTCAAAATCATCCTGTTTGGCTTGTATTTCTGGGGCTTCATTTTTTTGCAACTGGCTGTGTGTGCTGTGGCTTATTACATCCAAAAGCAATAAACACATGGAAAAGTGGGTCGCTTACGCATTAGTTTCAATGATCTTTGCCGGATTCACCTCGGTAATCGCCAAAATGGGCTTGGCGGGTATTTCCGGCGAACTCGGTCTTACCATCCGAACACTATTTGTCAGCCTATTCGTGTTAGGCTTTGCAGCGATTGCCGTACCAACAGGTGAGTATTTACTGCTGAATCGAACAAATATACTGTGGCTAGGCCTATCCGCGCTCACTACCACACTCTCGTGGATTTTTTACTATAAGGCGCTGAAACTGGGCGACGTGGCAACCGTAGCATTAATCGACAAAGGCAGTGTCGTGGTTGCCATCTTACTCGCCTGGCTTTTGCTTAAAGAAGTTATTACGCTACGTGTTCTTATCGGTGGGGCTTTGATTGTTGGTGGATTGTTGGTGATGGTTAAAAAGGCATAACTATACAGTTAAGTTACAAATGAAAGCCCCTCTCCTGCTGGAATCAGGTAGGATTCGCTTAACGAAGGGAAGCGCATCGTTCGTGTTCTCGATAGATGCGCCTCGCGCCTCGGCACATCAAAACACTGTGCGTCAGCCATGGGCCTGAGGGCTAAAACCTAAACGATGGGAACGGATACGGATGAACAAAATATTTTTTGACAAAATAATCGCAATTGGGCGTTCAGTAAAAAACTGCTTGAATATAAGCAATTATGAACAGGAAACAAACTTAAACCATAAATTAAAAGGGATATATTCCCATAACCAGGCGCTTGAAGCGGCCAAGCTGGACAAAAATCAGGCCAGTGAGATTCGCTCCTATTGGAAAAGCTTCAATATCAAATGCAGCTTATTGTGGCATCAAGCATATATCGCAGTAAATGAAACAATGGACACTAGGTACATACCGGAGACCGTCTTCTATACAAGACTAGAACCTTGGTTTAACAGGATGGAGCTTCGCCTGGCTTATAAGGACAAGAACCTATACCACAAATTATTTCCGGGCATAAAAATGCCTGACATCATCTTAAGGAACATAAATGGCATGTATTTTAACGGGCTTTACGAAAAACTTGAAAGGCCGGGACTGCCTAAACTGCTTCAATCATATACCGGCACTTTTATCATAAAACCAAGCCTTGACAGTGGTGGGGGCAAAAATGTATTGGCAATAAGGCTATCTGACAGGGGCATTTTTATGGAAGACAAACCTGTTCCTTTCGACGAACTGGAGCAGGCCTTTGTAAAGGACTTTCTAATCCAATGCAAATTGGGCCAATATGAACTTTTTCAGCGAATTTATCCCCACTCACTAAATACGCTCAGGGTGCTTTCGCTTAGGTTCGGTGGGAAAGTCCATGTATTGTCATCAATTTTAAAAATGGGCAATAATGGAAATTTGGTCGATAACGAATCGGCTGGAGGGATATCTTGTGGCATCACGGACGCTGGCATCTTGAAGAATTTCGCAATCGATAAAAATTTTTATAAATATGACATACATCCCTATACCAAGGCCCCGTTTAGTGGCACAGAAATTCCGATGTATAACGACGTCATTGAAACCGTCATGAAACTGCACGATGGGCTGCACTATTTTAATTTGGTTTCATGGGACATGGCGATTGATAAAATGGGCGAAGTCAACCTGATTGAA
>NZ_JBKKBJ010000158.1:0-25249 GCF_046714055.1 Methyloglobulus sp.
GGATTGCCGCGTATTTTACAAAAAACGGTGGCGCTGTCGATACCTTTGTAAGCGAGGTTATTGAGTTTACCGAACAAGGCCGTGCGGCTGATTGCGGTCATACTATTTTCTCCCTGGCGAGATACAAATCATTGGCATCGGATCTCCTTGCACTACCTTGAAGCCAGCTTGTCCAGCCAAGCTGCCCATATTTTCCGAGTTGTGTGGCGGGTACTTCATTTTTTTTGAGCATAAGGTTCAAGTCCCAGTTCAATTCGAAGCCGACATAATTATTGACCAAGGCAAGCACGTTTTTTAGCCTTTTTCCAGTGGGCAGAAAATCCTCATACTCCTTCAAACTCAGCGGCCCCATCGTAATACGGAATTTGTGCTGACATTGCCAGGTGCTAGCACCGATCACCGACGAAACGCCAAGTTGGCCTGTCGTATGGTCTGTATCGAGGTAGCAGTAACTGTTTTTAGGTATTGCCAGCCATTCCCCGATAAATTCCTGGATTTTAACCGGAACCCTAAAAAAATCTTTTAACATCGATACCAGGCCTTCACAGTGTTTTGTATGGCAACCCAGATGGGCCGCGAAATGCAATTTAGTATGATCAGGAATACTGTCGCGGTTCCGTAAGGAGGAATCCCCTATACCCAGCAACGACCCAACATAAAAGGCAAAACGGTCTTTTTCCGGGCGGTCGAGTTGGACTGTCGGTTCCTTATCGGCCCAGGCGCGATAAAACAAGCACAGCAGGCGGTGATGGAACATATCGGCAAAATCCGCCAACGTTGTATCTTTTGCATCGCGTATCCGATTCCGCGTATATTCGGTCAGATGCAGCGGCAAAGGCCCGTTGGGGCCGAATAAGCCGAAAAACAGCACTTTTAATTGCTTTGCATCCGGTGCATTCCTAAAGGATGAAAGTGTTGATGGGGCAAATTGCAGGCTTGGAGTTTGCCCCAGTCGAATCGGATCATCAACAGGTCGCGCCGAACGTCCCAAGCGAGGACGTGCGCTGTAAAAACATTCCAACTGACGCAACGCCGCATAGAACCCAAAAGCATAGGGTTCTTTCGCAAGATTGGCTAATAGGCCTAAATCAGCGTTCTCGTTCCCGTGCGTACTGGCCATCGCATTATCTCCCCTCGTTCCCTGGTCTTGACCAAGACCTGGGTAAAACTGTTTATTGAAACGTATTTACTAATAAATCTTTCCAGGACTGCCGCCAAAAGAAAGCAACCGATACCCGCAAACGCCGACTCGTCAAAGGTTATGGTTATTTCCAATCCGCGCCCGAAGCACATAGGGCCAGCAACGGGGATACGTAGCACTACAGGCCGACTTTCTACATTAAGTACGCCGTCAATCTGCTTCGTAAAAACGGGCTCTGAATAGTCGGCGTAAAGCCTCAACAAATCGCGTAAGCCATCAGCACCCTGGCTGTCGTCATGATCGATTAAACTGAGGTAATTCAATGACAGATGGCTGAGCAGCCGCCACGCATGTTGGCCTTCCGCATGGGATGGTTTAGGGTCGGTCGGCCCGGCCAGGCAGCGCACTGAGTCTAATGGGGCGCTGATTTCCAGCGTAAAATCAGTATCTCCTTCCCCGAGTAGTAGCAACATTGGCAGGTCGCGGTTGGTGCATAAGGTATTTACGCCAAGCTGTTTCAAGTCGCTACGGAAAGGCGTTGCACTGCTATCCACCAAAGAAACAAGGACTTCACTGCCCAGATAAGGGGCTTTTAGTTTTCCTGCGCCGCTAATGCCCGATGCAAGGCTATGCTCTCGACGAACAGTGTAATAGGCAACTTTATCGGTAGGGTTTGATTCTTGCGTATTGGTATAAAAAGGAAGGAAGACCCTTTCCATCGAAGCCCCGGAACCATATCCAGCTACTTCCGTTACTGTGTGGACTTCAAAATCGCTTTGTGCAGTCCTGTCAACAATAACCTGATGCTCAGTGCTGCGATGATTCAAATGGATGCGGTCTGCCCGTTTCGGAAAAAGGTTGATCGCCGGGGTGCAATAGAGTGCGAAATTATCCTTGTTAACTAGATCTTCCAGTTCCGGTTTCCCCGTATTGAGCAAGATAACAATTTCTACCGCCGTATCATTGCAGCGCCGCAGCGCTGATTGCAAATTAATGAGTTCAAAAAACAAAAATCGTTCGGGTATAGCAAAATATTCCTGTAATAACCGATAACCATTGAAAGAAGGCGATAAATAAGGAAGCAACGAATCTTGCTGCGCGAATCCTAGAGGCTGTACGGGGCTGGTGATTTTCTCCCGCCACGAAGGATTTTGAACGGCGGGTTGAATCACGATTGAAAGGTTATGCCCGAAGATTAGTTCATACAGTTGCGAAGGTAAAGCGCCTATACCATGGAGGTAGATAGGCAGACTTTCGAGAGGCATCGAGTTAATCGGCATGTCAAGCACTGTTTCCAATCGTAGCCTTATTGCCGATTTGACACCTTGAATGCCCGAATCGGCATATCGAAGGGCTAGACCTAAAGGCAAATATGAGGCTTCGATCAATTGTAACGGCCACAGCTTAAGTTCGTGGGCCGTACGAAATTCACATTTTGTTCGACCTTTAATGTCGGTATTACTGAGCATTCGGGTATGTTTAGGCAAAACAAAACCTGCCTCGGTAACGCCTCCTTTAAGATCAGGCTTGAATTGAACTACGGTCATGGACGGTAGCGGCGCCAAATAGTGCGGGTAAACCATTTCTAGCAAATGCTGGGTAAACCGGGGAAATTCAGCATCCATTTTCAATTGGATGCGAGCGGTCAGGAATGCAAAGCCTTCAAGAAGACGTTCAACATAGGGATCTGCACAGTCGGTGCGGCCTATATCGAGTCCTGCTGCTATTTTTGGATGCTGGTTAGCAAATTCCATACCCATTTCGCGTATGAACCGTAATTCCCTCTGGTAGTATTCAATCATCTGGGGATTCATGGTCGATTCTCCCGGGGACGATAGTCATAGACCGAAACGGTGCCGTCTTCCAACTCGAATTCCGTCCGTAAGTGCAAGTGCAGAGGTTGCGGCTCGGCCCACAGATCCCCTTCAATTTCGAAGGCCAGGGCATTATGGTCGAACATAACCTTATCTGCTATCACCTGCACAGTTAAAGTACGCCGGATAATCCGTGGCTCGTAATTCATGATCACCTGTTTCATTAAGCGTTCGATATGGGCTGGATCGAAACCCGATACCGTTTTACCGGTTAGGTCAGGTATTCCGAAATTCAACACCGAGCAGGCAACATCGGGATAACCGTCTAAATCCTCTTGTGGCGAATATTGACTGGCGTTTAACAACCAGTCCAGATCCCGTTTGACACAAGCCCGTATCTCCCGCAATGAACTTACCGAAGCGGTCAAAACGGAGAATTGTGCACGTAGTTCATCCAGTTGCTGTTGCAATTCTGAGCGCCGTTTTTGGCTTTCTTCCGTTTTAGTAGTCGCTTTTTCCTGTGGCAATTCAGCCAGCGATTTTTCGAGGCTGGATATTTTTTCTTTTTGGATACGAATTGAAGTGTTGATCGGATCGTCGTCGGTCAGCCGATCAAGCAAAGAAGGCAAAAAGCGTTCTTTAAGCAGCGCTCTAGCCACCTGAATGCTCCGGCGCTGTTTCTGGCTGCGAATAAAAACGAATTGAGCGGACATCCAGCAAGGGGTAATCTACCTTCTCGGTGGTCAATATTTTTTGACCCAAACCCAAAAAAAGGTCATTGCCGCAATCCTCCCAAACAGTTTTCCTGGATAAAGCAAGTAGAGGATCGTCACTGTTATATGAAGCGGGATAACGCGCAGGTATTACACCATAGCTTTCGCCACCGTTGATCCAGGCGAAATGTGCGGGTAGCCATACGATGTCCCTAAGATCTACAGGGTTTTCTATGCTGACTGAGGCTATACACTGTAGCGGCACCCATAAATAACGGCCTTCCACAATGACTTCCAATACCGGCCCTAACCGGGAGTCGCTGTCGGCCAGCCATTCAAATTCCGTCCCATCAATGTTCCCTGAAACTACTGGCGCCAACTCGAAAGCGTGATTGCGAAGTTCTTGAGATTTAAGGTATTTACCTTGAGTGGTCAGTTTTAGCGCTGACAGCAATAAGGCGACCCATTCCTCCGGTTTTCCGAAGATCACAGGATCTTGACGACCCAGAAAAACATCTTCCCTAAAGTGCTCACAAGCAATCACTTGCCGATACATCGCAACCATTGCCAGAGTAGCGGCATCCAGTTCACCGGCGACATTCAACTGCGTCAAGGCACGATCCCATTGACCCATGACCGCTAAAAGCTGGAACAGGAAAACGCGATATTCCACCTTAGCAGGCTGCGCCCGCACCTGTTCCTGTAGCTGCTGTAGTGCAGCATTCAATTCGCCTTGTTGCAAAAGTTCTTCTGCTGTCATCATATGCTTGCCCAGTATGTATACTCTGGTTTACAGTGCAAGATAATCATAACCATATGTTTTACACACAAATTTTAGAATTTGGAGAAACTTATTCTGCCTTATTAAGTTCCAAATTCCATTTTTTCGGGCCGACTTTGTCGCCAGCGCTGCCATCGTCTTTCACAGCAGTATAAGTCCACGCGATTTTGTCATAACTAAAAGCAACCGATTCTGATGCTCTTTGTGAACCACCACCATTAACCTGAACGGATTGGATCATGACATTTTCCAGTTCATACTTAAGGTAACAGACTTTCTCTCCCGTTTCCTGGCATGCTTCGAATTCAAGTTTGGCAATGTGTTTACCTTGGGCACAGAACAGATTTAAATCGGGACTCGCCTTATCAACGGCTTTCATAATATGGAAGCTGCCAAAATCAGCACGAGCAGCCGCACGCCCCCCTGTACCGCTGGCACCGGAAACTGGCTGCGATACCCCATGACTGAAACTCTCAACTTCGATCCAATCTTTGTGTTTATCATCGGTTGATTCCCCTTTAATGGGATCCACTTTGCAATAGCAATTAGTTGCCATGACATTACTCCTCAATAGTATATGAAAATAAAAACCAATAACTTATCCTTGTCGCTTATACCGATAATTCTTAAAAAATCAGATTACCGGCTCAGATCCCTAATAACAGCCAATTATTAATTCGCTACCAATCAAGCGCCTTTTTGCGAAGGCAGCTTGGAAACCAAGCGTAACGACACAGTCAATCCTTCAAGCTGGTAATGCGGCCTTAAAAAGAACTTCGACGTGTAATAGCCTGGATTTCCTTCAACTTCTTCCACCACCACTTCCGCCGCTGCCAGTGGCCTTCTAGCCTTATCCTCTTCGGAAGCGGTTGCCGGATTCGATTCGACATAGTTACTGATCCATTTATTCAGCCATTTCTCCATATCGTCGCGCTCCTTAAAGGAACCGATTTTGTCTCGGACGATACATTTCAAATAGTGGGCAAATCTACACACCGCGAACAGATAAGGCAGGCGTGCCGAAAGATTGGCATTGGCCGTCGCATCAGGATCGTCATATTCGAATGGCTTTTGTAGGGACTGGGCACCAATAAATGCGGCAAAATCCGAGTTTTTTTTGTGCAGCAAGGGCATAAAACCATTTTTGGCAAGTTCGGCCTCGCGCCGGTCGCTGATCGCAATTTCGGTTGGGCATTTCATGTCTACACCACCGTCGTCGGTCGGAAAAGTATGCGTCGGCAGACCTTCGACAGCCCCGCCAGACTCAATACCCCGGATGCGCGAACACCAGCCGTAAAATTTGAACGCCCGGTTAATATTTACAGCCATCGCATAGGCAGAATTAGACCAAGTGTATTTGTGATGGTCAGCGTGTTCGACATCTTCCTCGAAGGCGAATTCTTCAATCGGAATGGTTTTTGCCCCGTAAGGCAACCGCGATAAAACACGCGGCATCGTCAAACCGATGTAACGTGAATCTTCCGATTCCCGCAATGAACGCCAAGAGGCATAATCTGGAGTTTGAAAAATTTTGGTCAGATCACGGGGATTAGCCAACTCCTGCCATGACCCCATATTCAAGAGGGATGGTGCTGCTGCCGCGATAAACGGTACATGGGCTGCCGCAGAAATTTGTTTGATCTCTTCCAGGAAACCAACATCAGTCGGACTGTGATCGAACTCATAATCCCCTACCAAACAACCGAAAGGCTCACCGCCGAACTGCCCATATTCATGTTCGTAAATCTTTTTAAAAACAGGGCTTTGATCCCAGGCAGTTCCCTTGAATTTTGTCAAGGTTTTATGCATATCTTTTTTGGAAATATTGAACACCTTAATCTTTAGCATTTCGTCTGTTTCGGTGTTATTGACCAGGTAGTGCATACCACGCCAACTGCCTTCGAGTTTCTGGAAGTCCGGGTGATGCATGATCCGGTTCACTTGGTCGCTTAAACGCTTGTCGATTTCTGCGATGATAGCCTCAATCGATTTGACGGCATCGTCAGAAATCAGGTTAGTTTTCGCCAAGGCCTGTTCGGCCAAGGTTTTAACGGCATCTTCAACGGCTTCTTTAGCCCGATCCGATTTCGGTTTGAATTCTTTTTGCAGTAAGGCGGCGAAAGAATCGCCGGCTTCCAATGTTTCAGTGGCAGCTTCAACGCCAGTTGCCTGAGTTTCGATTTCGGCCATTGTTAATCCTCCTTCTTGGTGGTGTTAGGTTCGCCGGTTTCATCCGGTTTAGTTGCCTCAGCAGCAGGTTTGGGAACTGCCGCCAATGATTGCAACAAGGCGGAATCGTTTAATGCCTTGGCAATCAATTCTTCTGCACCACCTTTGCCGTCCATGTAGGTGAGCAAATTGGAAAGTTGGGTACGCGCCTTAAGCAATTGGTTAAGCCCTTCAACCCCGCTGGCTACCGCGCCCGGAGAGAAATCGTCCATGCTTTCAAAAGTGATATCGACACTTAAATTGCCTTCACCTGTCAGGACATTAGGGACTTGAAATGCCACTCTCGGTTTCATTGCTTTTAATCGTTCATCGAAATTGTCAACATCGATTTCCAAAAAATCCCGATCAACTACCGGTGCCAAGGGGTCTGCCGGTTTGCCGGACAAATCGGCCATCACACCCATCACAAAAGGTAATTGAATTTTTTTCTCAGCGCCATAAAGTTCAACGTCATACTCAATCTGTACTCGTGGTGCCCGGTTGCGGGCTATAAATTTTTGACTGCTTGCTTGTGCCATTTTTTTATACCTCTGTTCAATAGTAATAGTTGCGGAAATTGTTCGTTAATACTCTTTTGGTTTTTTTGATTAAGTTTTTTTCTGTTGTGTACCACAAATATTTTCTGCCTGACTGACCGCATCAGGCGTAAGGTCTTGCAAAATCTCCATGAAATTCATGGAAAGTAGCTTTTTTGCCCGTTGCAAAAGAAAAGGAACAGGGCTGGAAGGTTCGTAATGTTCAAAATATTTACAAATACCATCAATTGCGAAAATGACATCTTCGCGGGACTGTATTCCATTACTTTTGACTGCCTTAACTCCCCTTTGTGTAATATCAGTCATTGCCAGCACATCTAGCCTGACTGCTTCAGATTCGCCCTGCTCAAGCGCTAAAGCTTCTTTAAGTTTAATTTTTTCATCAAACAATTTTTGGAGATTCTTGAATAATTTTATAAAACGAGAAATATCCGGTGCATTTTCAGGACCCGCCTTATCAGAAGATATGGCAAGGATTGCCTCTGCTTGTTCGAGCGCGTGTTTTATCGTATTTCCCAGATCTCTCAGATTTTGAAGATCGGTCTCGTTAAATGCTGCCTCAATGGAATCCAGATAGGCAGATGCCTTTATTTTGGCTTCTTCTAACGTACCTGGAGCGTCCTTATTAAGACTTTTCTTCAAAGATTCCACATATCCTTCTTGCGACATGTGGCTCAAAGCTTCAACTTTACTTTTTGAAGCTTCAATTAGGTTCCAGGAAAACTCGCCCAATCTTGACTTAGTGAGAGGGAGATTTAGCAGGGGTTCAATAATTTTTTTGTCATCATCCAGTGTGGCTAGTGTATTCATACGCAGCACAGGATAATCATCCTCTGGATCCTGGCATGGGTAAACATCATCCCAATGTTTTTGCAGCAATCCTTTTATAAGAGTTAAGCCATTGTCCAACCCTCTAAATCCATCCGTTTGAACAAGGCCACAAGTCAAATACATAGCGACTTGGATATCCCGGCTGCAGTCCAATAATGTTAAGGCTGAATCACGTACTTTTTTCCAGTCAGGAGCCTTTTCTGGAATAATTACATCGCCCATTTGCCTTTCGGGTATGAATTTTGCGTCATTTTCTAATTGGGCAAAAGCATGATCCTGCTCCAGATTCTTACCGCAAGGGGAATCAGGGCTTATATCAACAAGAAAATGATCCAATGTAAAATTACTCATTTTTCACCTTATTCAGCCAATATTAATTAAACACTAATCTTTCCAATAATTATTCTTTAATTTTTATCATTGAACAACTTAACTTCAAATAAATCTTTTCGGTATTTTTATTTTTTCTGGTCTAGAACGTGAGTTGATGCTAACACCAAACTCACTCCGCTTAAAAGTGAATTTTTCACATTCTTGGTCACTTTTTTGTTAGATCACTATGTTTATGCCAGAAGTACCCTAATTTTGGTAGCATTATTCTGCACGTTTGAACTTGAAGTTTAAATCTATCACGACTTAAAAATGGTACACATTTAGTCGCTTGCTTTAGGATTCAGGTTTAGGCTATAGTAAAAACGCAAGGAATTCCCAATTCTGCATAAAAATTTCATCAAAGCTATTAAAAAGTTCACAGCTAAAAGTTATTTTTTATGCATAATAACTACGGCTAATCTCTGTTAGAAGATGTTAGGTATCTTAAATATCTTTTAGTATTGAAAATTAAACGCGCAAAGAGGAAGTTGTAAAAAAATTTATTTCCTAGGCCAAATTATGGCCATAGTCAAAAATGGGATGGTTGTTAATATGAAACTTTTGCTAAGTGTCATATCGTCGAAGGCAAATCTGGATCGTGCCTCCCGAATCACGCTCAATCAAGAGAGCGCATCAATTGGGCGACACGAAGACAATACATTAGTCCTGTTTGATCCCAAAAGATATATTTCCAGTCATCATGCCCTGATTGAATACAAAGCTCCAGACTACTTTGTTACAGACATCAGCGCCAACGGAGTCTTAGTCAATCAATCTTTAAAACCGTTAGGCAAGGGGAATAAAACAAAGCTTAAAGATGGAGATCAACTCAATATTGGTGACTATACCATTTATGTTAAATTGCTAGAGGATAGTATTTATCCAGTCGCTGTGCCTAGTGAGCCGATAATAGCCCATGACATTGAGATTTTTGATGATCCGTTTGCTGATTTTGATTCAGATCCCATCCAAAAAATGATCGACAGCAATGAACTGATTCCCTCTACCTGGAAAGGGCAGGAATTACCCGAAGACCTGTTTGGGATTCCAGGCCTTGATAATAAGGCATCGAACTTAAGCGACAACAATAAGCATGACAACACCGCCTTTGACCATATCCCTGCTTATAAAGAAGCATTCCAGCCACCCCCCAAAAAATTAGTTGACCAACCAGTCACCACCACAGACCCGCCTGATTTTTTTTCCGAGGCCTGGTTTCTTGATAAGGGCGACACTACTGAAGAAATAATTGCAGTTAAGGCTTTTCCGCCTCTTATCATTGAGCCAAATCAGCCCCCTCCCGTTACAATTCCAGAGCCTGTAACAACATCTTCAGCAACCGATTTCCAGAATGAACTCATCCAAAACTTCCTTAAGGGAGCAAAACTCGAAAATGGCAAGTTTGCTGAAACGATTAACCCACAGACTTTTTACATTATTGGCACTATCCTCAGGGCATCAATCCAAGGAACCAGGGATGTGCTGGAAGGAAGGGCACAGATAAAAAATGAAATGCACTTGGATGTGACCTTGATTAGGCCTAAGGAAAACAATCCGATCAAGTTTTCAGTCAATACGGATGAAGCATTGACCAAACTCTTAACGCCAGCGGATAAAGCTTACCTTTCCCCAGAAAAAGCCATCAATGAAGCGTTTGATGATATTCGGACACACCAATATTCCGTCATTGCAGGAATGAAATCTGCCTTGTTTGCCATATTGAAACGGTTTGACCCCAAAATACTGGAAGAACGCCTACAAAAACAAAGCCCCATAGCCGCCAACATTCCCATCCATAAGCAAGCCAAATTGTGGGGATTATTTGAAGATCTCTACGAAACTCTGGAACAAGAGACAAAAGATAATTTTTATCATTTATTCGGGCGGGCATTCGCAGACACGTATAGTCAACTCATTAATAAAATAAAGAAAGACAACCCAATTTGAATCATAGAAAACTAAGCAGACGACTTATGTACATAATTACGACAGCCATTTTATTTATAACCTTGATGTTAGGAGGTTGCGGCTCTGAGCCTAAGAAAGAGGAACCACCGGAAACAAAAATACAAGTCAACATATTTGTTTCTGCCCAAGTGAACCCTGATGTCAATGGTCGTCCTTCTCCGATTGTGGTGCGGTTATATGAACTAAAAAATATCGGCAAATTTGAAGAAGCCGATTTTTATAAACTGTTTGAAGACCATGAAGGCTATCTTGGCTCGGATCTTTTGGCCTCTGAAAAATTTCATTTTAAACCGGGTGAAATTAAGGCTCTGGGCCATGCGGTTTCGCCAGACACAAAATATATAGCGGTGACGGCTGCTTTCCGGGATTTTAATCAGGCGGTGTGGCGGGACTTCATAGCTATAGAGAGCGCCAAAACGACTGAACTATTTGTTGTACTGGAGAGTTTGAACGTGACTATTAAAAAACAACCTAAGTAAACCAACGTTGAAGGTAAGTTTATGTCATCGAATAACAAAGTTATTTGGACGGAAGGCATGTTTCTGCGGCCTTCCCATTTTCAGCAGTTGGATCGATATTTCCTATCCTGGGTAGAATCTCGATGTGCAGTATTGCACTGTTACAGTTGGGGCGTGACTAAGCTTGAAATCGACCAGCAACTTCTCGCACTTGGAAAATTCGCAATAACATCCTGCCAAGGGGTTTTTCCTGACGGCACACCTTTTAGTATCCCAGACCTTAATGCGCCACCCATCCCCTTGGAGATTCCAGCAGAATCGAAAAATGAACTCCTGTACTTATCGCTGCCCGTCCGTGGCAGTTTCGGCAAAGAATTGGCTTGGAATGAAAACACAGACGAATTTATCCGCTATCGGATGAAAGAAATCGAGGTCAAGGACATCCATTCACAATACGGACAGGACAGTTCGACTGTCCAAAGCGGGGAGCTTTGGACAAGATTCCGTTTATCCCGCCAAAACCAGGATGCTTATGTCAATATCCCTATTGCCAAGGTCATTGAACGCAAGGCTGATAAGCAAGCCCTGTTGGACAGTCAATTTATCCCATCCTGCTTACACGCAGGCGCTTCATCCCAACTGAGAAGCTATATCCAGGAAGTCGAAGGAATTTTACATCAGCGGGGGGATGCCCTTGCCCAACGCCTGGGATCACCGGGAACGGGCGGGGTCGCAGAGATTACGGATTTTTTGCTCTTGCAGATCATTAACCGTTATGAACCGCTCTTCACCCATTTTTCTACGCTGCAACTATTGCATCCTGAGCGGCTTTTTAGTGCCATGCTCGAAATGGCAGGTGAGTTGGCAACCATAACCCAGGCTAGCCACAGGCCGAAAGCTTTTCCGCAATACATCCATGAAGATTTGTTCAGTTGTTTCAATCCTGTTGTCATTGCCCTTCGTGAAGCCTTAGGCTGGGTATCGGAGTCCAGGGCGATACCTATCCCATTAGAAGAACACCCACGCCAAATTCGCACGGCGATTATTCACGACCGTCAACTGCTGCAATCGGCGGAGTTTGTCTTGGGCGTTAACGCCCAGCTATCAGCAGATAAAATACGTAGCCAAATTCCTCGCCAGACAACTATTGCCACCCGCGAAAAACTGCGCGATATTGTCATGTCCCAAGTCCCAGGTATTCAATTGATTGGTCTCGCTACTTCCCCTAGGCAAATACCTTTTCACAAAGGCATGACCTATTTTGGACTAGACAAGAATCATGCCCTTTGGCAAGAACTGGAAAAAAGCGGTACGATTGCCATGCATTTTTCTGGGGAATACCCCGGTTTAGAGTTGGAATTCTGGGCAATCAGGGATTAATTTTATGAGCAATGATAAAGACGACCCATTTTTTACACCACAATCCGATGACAGGACGATAATCAGGCCTATCCCTGGAGGCAAGCGTTCAGACATCCCTACTGCGCCTTTACCCAACAAGCAACCCCCTGTTTCCACAGGGCCAGCCCCAAAGCTAGGCAGCCTGAACCCGTTAGAGAAGTCGGCATCGGGTTTGCTCGCTTTGTTGACGAAGCTGAATTCTTCCTATTCCCAATCAGACCCCGTGGGATTGAAAAACCGGATCATACGGGAAATCGAACAATTTCAAATTACCGCCCAGGCGGAAGGCATTGATCCCCAAACCATTTCCAGTGCCCGTTATGTACTCTGCACAGCTTTGGACGAGGCGGTTTTAAACACCCCTTGGGGTAACGACTGCGGCTGGTCGCAGCAAAGCCTGCTAAGCCTTTTCCACAAAGAAGTGAGTGGTGGGGAGCGTTTTTTCCACCTATTAAAAGCCTTGGCACAAATTCCTTCGAAAAACAGGGACTTACTAGAACTGATGTACGTATGTATTGCATTAGGGTTTGAAGGCCAATACCGCCTCATTGAAGGCGGGAAAAATAAACTGTCTAGCATCAAGGACTGGCTGTACCAAATATTGCAGAAAGAAAGAGGCATTGCCGATCAAGTGCTATCGCCCCATTGGCAAGGCGTAACTGACCGCCGCAACCCGTTAATGCAGATGGTTCCGGTATGGGTCTTCGGGGCGGTTGCCGCCGGTCTTTTGACTACCGTTTTCAGCGTATTCTTATTCCAGTTGAACAATGACTCGGATCCCGTATTCAAGGAAATCTTCGCCATCACCCCTCCGACCATAGCAGTGGAACCGGAACCTGTGCCGATACCACAAGCTAAACCGCAACTGACCTTATCAATCCTTCTGGCGAATGAAATTGCCAATAAGCAATTGAAAGTCATGGAGTTGACGCAACGCAGCACGGTCACCATCCAAGGCGACAATTTGTTTGATTCGGGCAGCACTTCGGTAAATTCCGCTGTCATGCCGCTGTTACAACGGATTGCCGAATCATTGAACCGTATACCAGGGCAAGTGATGATAACCGGGCATTCCGATAACCAACCTATCCGAAGTGCCCGCTACCCTTCAAATTGGCATTTATCAAAAGCCAGGGCCACTTCTGTCGCGGCGGTAATCAAAAAAATCCTTAGTGACTCAGTAAGAATATTGATAGAAGGTAAATCAGACCTCGAACCTATTGATTCAAACGCGACCAAGGAAGGCCGGGCGAAGAACCGACGTGTTGAAATCACATTACTAAAATGACGCCAGGTATTGCACATGAACCCCAACTATCTCTCTTAGCGGCTGACCAAGGATCATCAAAGTGATGAAGCTATTTAATTTTTTCAAACAACGCTGGTTCATCTCGCTGCTCGGTGTGATTGCGGTAGGTTTGCTGGTCTGGTTTTTGGGGCCTTTCATCGCATTTGCCAGTTACGAACCGCTAGCCCCTGAAACTCACCGCTGGGGCTTGATAGGGATAGTCACTGCATATTGGCTGGTAGTGCGGATCTGGTCTTATTTCACGGCAAAAAAACGCAATGACCAAGTGCTGACTGCCATGTCGGTCAGCAATGAACCGGCATTGAGCGCGGATGAAATGGCATCCCGTGATGAATTGCAGGCCATCAAAGAACGTATGGATGATGCGTTGAAAATCCTAAAGAAAAGCCAGTTAGGCGGACACTTCGGGCGGCAGTTTCTTTATCAGTTGCCTTGGTACATTATTATCGGCCCACCGGGTTCCGGCAAATCAACGTTATTGAAGAATTCCGACCTGAAATTCCCCTTGTCAGACCGCTTCGGAAAGGACGCTATCCGTGGGGTAGGAGGCACCCGGAATTGTGATTGGTGGTTTACCGACGAAGCTGTGTTATTGGACACTGCCGGACGTTATACGACGCAAGACAGTCATGAAAAGGCCGACCAGCTAGCGTGGTTAGGCTTTCTCGACTTATTGAAAAAACACCGCAGCAGGCGACCCATCAACGGGGCAATTATCGCCATAAGCATTGCCGATTTGCTCGAACAGAGTAAAGCGGAGCAACAGGTCCATGCCATTTCAATCCGTAACCGTGTCCAGGAATTGCACGAACGCTTCAATATCCGTTTCCCCGTGTACCTGTTGTTTACCAAATGCGATTTGCTGGCAGGGTTTATAGAATATTTCGACGACCTGAATCAGGATAAACGCGCCCAGGTTTGGGGCATGACATTCAGGTTAGAGGAAAATCCCAAAGCCAATGCAGTTGAACAATTCACTCAAGAATTCAACCTTCTGGGAAAACAACTACAAAATCAATTGATAGACAAGCTACAACGCGAACAAGGGGGCAATCGGCGTAACCTTATTTATACCTTCCCGCAACAATTCAGCTCCTTGGGCGAGCTGGCCCAATCTTTCCTCAGCGAAATTTTCCAAACCACCCGTTATGAACACTCAACCCTGTTGCGCGGGGTTTATTTCACCAGCGCGACCCAGGAAGGTTCGCCGATAGACCGGATTATGAGTTCCCTGGCAAACAGTTTCGGGCTGGATCGCCAAAACCTTGCAACTGCCGCCAATCAGGGCAAAAGTTTTTTCATCAACCGCTTGTTGTCCGATGTTATTTTTGCCGAGCACGGCTTGGCTGGCGCTAACCTGAAGCTGGAAAATAAACGCGCCTGGCTGCAACGTGGCGCATTCATTTCCATTGCTGCGATTACTTTATTGGTGGCCTCGATATGGCTGTTCAGTTATATGGGCAATAAGGCCTATATCCAGGAAGTCGCCCAACAAGTCAAGGGGCTGCAACAAAGCGTCAGCCAGCTTGACCCGGACGAGACCGATCCCCTGCCCTTATTGCCGCTGCTGGATAAAGTGAGGGATCTGCCTGGAGGATATTCCGACCAGCAAGAAGGGACACCCTGGGGACTAAGTTTTGGGCTGTACCAAGGCGACAAGCTGGGGAATGCTGCGGATAGCCTTTACCAGAAACTACTCAAGAATGTCTTTCTGCCCCGTTTGCTGTCCCGTCTTGAGCAACAACTGCAAAACAACGCCAACAACAGCGATTATCTCCTGGAGACGCTTAAAGTTTATTTGATGTTTAACGACGAAAAGAATTATAACCGGGAGGCTGTCACTGCATGGCTTACCCTTGATTGGACGCATAATTTGCCCCTTGATGTCCCCAACGAGCAGAGACTATCTCTTATTAGCCACTTAAATACCTTGTTGGCTACACGCCCCGTGCCGTTGCCACGGCCATTAAACCAAGCCTTGATAAGCCAAACCCGCGAAATATTGGAAAATACCCCGATTGCGAAACGGGTTTATGCGCGTATGAAATTGGAACTCGCCAATAGCGGCATTACAGATTTTACAGTCAGCGAAAAAGCAGGCCGTGACGCGCCGCTGGTATTGTCAAATAAAAGTGGCGAACCCCTTACACGGGGCGTTCCAGGGTTTTTCACGTGTGCGGGTTATAAGGACGTTTTCCTAAAAAATAATGCCCAACTGATCGACCAACAAGTTGCCGATAACTGGGTGCTGGGAACCACAGAGAACGTGAAGCTGAGCGATTCGGAAATGAAAGCCTTACGGGAAAATGTCCTGAAACAATACCTGAATGATTACATAAAACAATGGGATGATTTATTGGCCGACATCCAGCTTAAACCGTTTTCCAGCCAGACCCAAATGGTGGAGGTGCTGAACATTGTCGCTGGTGAAAACTCCCCCTTACGCCTGTTGTTGCAAGCGGCGGACGAGGAAACCAGCTTCGCTTGCCTTGCCGAAAAAAATAAAGACTTGTTGGATAAGGCCAGCAGCAAGATTACCAGTGCCGGGAATATGCTCGAAAAAATTATCAGTTCAACACCTGATGCACACTCGGCAGCGCCGCCAGAAATCACCACCAACTTGGTCACGGAACATTTTAAGGAATTGCACGAACTCGTCCAAGGCAAGCCGGGTGGACAGCCCCCCCTCAACCAATCCCTTGCCGTGTTGAATGAATTGTATGTTTACCTGAATTCCTTGTTACATGCCAGCGGTGAGGAACTGGCTACGGAACAACGCAAACAAAGCCTCGAAATAATTGATAAAGTCAAACTGGAAGGAAAACGCAACCCGTTCCCCTTGAAAGACATGCTCGACACTATCGCAGCCGACAGTAGTGATTTGGTCAGCGGTGGGGTCAAGAAGCACTACAACAATATGTGGCGGTCTACAGTCCTGCCTTTCTGCAATAAGGCGATACAAGGGCTTTATCCGATGTATAAAAGCTCCAGGGAAATCACCTACGAAGATTTTACTGCTTTCTTTGGCCCCGCCGGTCTCATGGATGATTTCTTCACCAAATACCTTGCCGCATCGGTAGAGAAAGGCACAAAAGACTGGACCTGGAATACCCGTGGCGCGGCTGATCCAGCTATATCTGCCGCTGCATTGGCACAATTCCAACTCGCCGACACCATCAAGAACATATTTTTTCGCATGGGCAAACAATCCCCCGCTGTCAGCTTCAAGCTCAAACCGATTTCCATGAGCCCTGGGATTACCACATTTATACTGGATGTTGACGGCCAAAAACTCACTTACGACCATGGGCCCGTGCGCCCGGTTTCCATGAAATGGCCTGGGCCAAATAATGCCGGTCAAGTCAGTATAGAGATGCTTCCCCCTATTCATGGCAGTTCAGGCCTGTCCAAGGAAGGGCCATGGGCATTATTCCGGGTATTTGATGAAGCCCAGATCAGCCGCACTTCAAATCCAACGATGTTCATCATGACTTTCAATATTGACGGACGCGAAGCAAAGTTTGAATTGCGTGCGGACAGTGCAATCAATCCTTTCCAATTAACGGATTTGGAAGCTTTTAAATGCCTGCCGAACCTGTAAATGTGGTGGGGTATCATGGTAAAGTGCCTACCCACGGGGATTTTGTTAGCAGGGGATTGCCAAATACTTTTATTGGCCCTTGGGATGTCTGGTTACAGGAGGCCATCCATACCAGCCGCCAACAATTGGGGAATAATTGGCTGGACTATTACCTGACCAGTCCGCTATATCGTTTTGTCTTGTCGCCTGGGATATGCGGGGATTCTGCCTGGATGGGGATGCTGATGCCCAGCGTCGATAAGGTAGGGCGGTATTACCCCATAACCATAAGCCTAAAGGATCATGAAGCCAGCAACCCATTTGCGGCATTGCAAAAGCACAACGGTTGGTTTGAACAAGTTGAATTACTGGCGCTTTCGTGCCTAAAAGATGATTTTAACCTGGATAATTTTTACCAGGGAATCTGCCAATTAACCCCAAATTTCGCAACCCAGCCGCCCGATAAGGTTAAACCACTTACATCCCAGGACGGCATGGCTTTTCCTGCCGCTTTCTGGCAACCGCTCAAGACACTTGAAGCCATGCCGGATATCCTGCCCTCAATCCTGGACAAACTGCTCAAAGACCATTGTTTTGCTTACAGCCTATGGTGGACGCAGGGTTCAGAACACGTATCGCCATCGTTATTGATATGCGCTGGCCTTCCACCTTTTGACGGCATTGCGGCAATGTTCGACGGCAACTGGCAACAGTGGGACTGGGAAGGTCAACGCTATCCAGTACAACCCTGACTTCCGGCAATGACAAAAGCCGGTTGGGAATCTTACGGAGTAACGCACACTGGAAAAATACGAAAGATTAATCAAGATGCGTTTTTAGAGTTGACCGACAGCCAATTATGGCTAGTTGCCGATGGTATGGGTGGACATAAGGACGGTGAATATGCAAGTGGCGCAATTGTAGATGCCTTAAAAAAATTTGCCCCCAATAAGACTATTGGAGCCACAATCTCATGGATACATCGCAAACTACAAAGCGTAAACCAAGCCCTTTGCCATTTGGAAAGCGAAGGCGGAGGGCAGGAGATCATAGGAAGCACAGCAGCAATTTTGTTAGGCTACCAGCAATACTGCATATCCTTATGGTCTGGGGACAGCCGAATTTACCTTTTTCGTAACGGCAAACTCAAGCAAATAACGCATGACCATAATTATGGCGCTTACTTGGCTACTAATGGCTTTGGCCTTGATGAAGCCAGCGCTCACCCTTATTCACAATTCCTGACCCATGCCATAGGGAGCGATAAAGAATTCTTTCTGGAAGCCCAAATTCAGGAAATAAGGCCAAATGATATTTTCCTGCTCTGTTCCGATGGCCTAAATAAGGAAATTGCAGATACAGAAATCGAAGCCATTTTACAAGCAACAGCCATTAAAGAAGCCACAGGCCAATTAATGGATCTAAGCTTGCTGCGTGGGGCACGGGATAATGTCACCATTGTTCTCGCGCACTGCATAGGGGGATAACTACCTGTTGCAGAAAATCCAACATGTTAACCGCCAAAGGCCTGATTACTTCGCGAAGACTGTAGACACAACTCCAGATTTTCGGGTTGTGATCGTTCTTGACCCCGTTCCTGCGTGGATAGCCCTGTCCACTGTTTCCGATGTCGAATCAATACTCGGTACCGCCAAACACCTAACTTCTGGGTACAAAAAAGAATGGGCTGCCTTCGTGTCCGGCGTGTTGCATGGCGGAATATTGCGGTAATTGCTCAAATCCGGCCAGGGATGCGGATTTTTTAACTTTGGACGCAATCATCCTATATAGTTCGTAATCTTCCATGACCCCCTTATTTATTTTAAGAGCACTCAAGAAAGCGTTGGCAAACACAGAATGATTGCCCGAACCAGAATCAAGCACTGGCTCCACGCCACCGGAAGTCATTACGGTTCGAGCCTTGCGCTTAGTCATGAAATTAAGCCACTTTTCGCGTTTTTCCTCAGGCATGTCATCAGGTAAGCGCACGATAGTGCTTTTTGTCAAGGCACCGGAATAACAGGAATCGGCAATGACCAAAATATGTTTAGCAGAGATGACGCTAACATACTGGGTAATGTCATTGCTGGACAACCAATTTGCAGGATTTCCGGCTTCAGCATCGGAAGGCAACCAATAGGCACTTTGGTCGCCTTTGTCGAGGTCTCCATGACCAGCATAGTAGATCAGTAAATTATCATTTTCTATCAGTGTCTTGCGTAATTCATTAAATGCACTCATCACCTGATGGCGGGTTGCATTCAATAATAATTTTGTCTTATATCCATAACGGGTGCGTAAAACTTGGCCTACAGCTTTAGCATCATTCACTGATGACTTCAAATCCTGCAAGTTTGAGTAATCATCATTGCCAATGATTAATGCGTAAAAACTGCCAAAATCAACATTAGGGTATGATACTGAAATGATTTTTTCGAGTGATTGGTTGGGTGTTTGGGTGACGGCTTGTTTTGGGACCAATAAATTAAAGTTTAAGACACTGCTTTTGTTGTTAACATCTACAGCGACTATTTTTACCGTTGTAGTCGTATCCTCCAAAGCAACAGAAGACTTGAATATGCCCTCTTTATCAACTTGTAATGTGTGGTCATTTATCTCTAAACTTTTCAGGGCGGAGACTGGGACTACTTTACCAATAATATCTTTTGTTTTGGCGATAGTCCTTAGCCTGTAACTTTGGCTGCCACGAGTCAGTTTCAAGGGCGGGTCAATGATTTCTATAACTGGTCCTGCCTGTGCGATTTTGTATATTTCCGTATCCTGGAGAGACGCAAGAATGCTTTGTTCTTGTGCAAGCGCATTTTTGAGCGATTTTATTTTTTTCCCTTGTGTGGCCAAGTCACTTTTTTCAATGGTTAGTTTTGAACGTAAATTTTCAACAGCGAGTTTGTCTTGGTTTGTTACGGCTTGTTGCGTTTTTTCGTCAATGATGCCCATTTCTTTCTTTATTTGGGCGAACATGCTGTCGTATTCGTCTTGGGTTGATTTTAATTGGGCTTGCAATTCTTCAATTTTATGTTCGGATGCAACGAGTCCTGAACCTTCGTTTTTTTCATTTGAAGCAGTGTCAGACTTGGCAAGAATCTGTCGTTTTTTATTTTTTATTTGCGTTTCTAGGTGGATAACCTGAAGTTCCTGCATATTCAAGCTGGATTGGCTGTCCGCTTCATCTTTTTGCAGGGTTTGGACTAACCGCTCATTCCGTGCGGTATTTAATTGTTTTTTAATAGATTGGTATTTATGTTTCTGTTCCGATAATTGTTGACTGGCAGTGTCCAGTTGTGCGCGGAGTCTACGCAGTTCTGTTTCGTAACCTTTTGATTTTTCACGTTCCCTAACCAATTCTCCATTATCAGTCGTTCCAGTCGAGGCAGCCAGTACGTCAGATTGGGCTGCAGAATATAAGCGTTTCTTTTGTTGTAATGTGTTCTCCAGCGCCGTGACTTGTTGTTTGTTATTTTCCAGGTTTGTTAGTTTAGTTGTCAATTCTTGTTGTAAGGATTGGATCAAATTCTCATTGCGGGTTGATTTTCCTTGTTCCTGGTTTAATTTGTTTTGCAGGTTATTGAGTTCTTCTTGCTTGTTTTGCAAAGTTTGCTGCTGTTTAGAATGCTGTTGTTTAGTTTCATCCAACTCAGCACTTAAGGTATTTAATTTTGCCTCAAGTTCCTTAGATTTCCGCCGTTCCCTATTCAGCTCAGTGTTATCTGTAGTTGCTGCTTGGGCAGTTACAACATTAGACTGGGCATTCGTTTCTTCGAGTTGTTGCTTGGTTTTGTCCAGTTCGGCGCGTAAATTTTCTGTTTCTTCCTTATACCCAGCCAATTGGCTATAATAATTGTTGGGGGCTAACTCATTGGTGACTGTGGCAAACGGCAAACCGGATTTGTCAAGGCCGGAGGCTCTCTTGAGCCAATTTTGGGCTGTAGCCTTGTCTGCCTTTACGCCCCGCCCTTTTTCGTAGAGATAACTCAGGTTGACCATGGCCCTGGAATTGCCTTGTTCGGCTGCTTTTAGGTACCACTCGGCTGCAAGTCCGGGTTCAGGCGCTCCCCCCAAACCTTTTTCATAAATTTCGCCCACCGTGACCTGGGCTTCAACATCCCCTTGTTGTGCCTGCGCCAACCAAGCCTTTAGCGCTGTAGCGTAGTTAGCGCGATCATAGGCAACATATTCGCCGCCCCGTAGCTCACAGTCACCTGCGGCCGTCTTGATCGGGCGACGCGCAGTCAAGAACGTCATTTGGGAGCCTAATTTGTGGATCTGCCCCGGTAACAGGCAATCGACAATAAAAAGTTTGTCGGTGTCTTGTGGATTATAGCCTTCGGCTTCTTTAGACCTGCGTAGCTCCGAATCTGAAATGGTTTGGCAACCCGAGAACGCTGTTATAGAGGCGGCGAGAAAAAAATAACAAACTTTCTCAGTAAACGTACCATTGGCAAAAGTTGATTTTAATAATGGCATAGTTACCTTCCACAATGGAATACTTGTTATAAGTATTACTGGAGATTTAATAATGACTGTTAAGTAATAGTGTAGCGGGTTAATTATCCTTTTCCAAAAGTGCTTTGAAAAAGTTGGTTTTACTATACTCCATATTTGGGTTTTTCTGCATAAAGGTACGTAACGCACCATAGGATTTCAAAATCTCATTTCCAGTGCCGTTAAGGGACAGTTATCGAGGTTTGGAGGACAGAGAGCGGCAAATACCCTTAAGTTTCTGTCTTTGAGTCGCTCAATGGCTTTTAATAGCGGCGTTTCACAAACGTTCATTTGTGCAACGATCATTGGATTACCGTCCAATAAGGCTTGCATAAATATATTGCATAATGAAATTTATTTGCAACAGGTTTCTGCAACAATGCTTATCGGTTATGCGCGTGTTTCGACCCAAGACCAAGATACCGATGCACAAATTGCCGCATTAAAAGCTTCCGGGTGCGAATTGATCTTCCAGGAAAAGGCATCAGGTGGCCGTTGGGACAGGCCGGAACTGCATCGCTTGTTAGGGCAACTGCGTAAAGGTGATGTCTTGGTGGTCTGGAAACTTGACCGTCTATCACGTTCCTTAAAAGATGTGTTGCTCCTGATGGAGAAAGTGGAACAGGCCAGTGCCGGTTTCCGTAGCCTAACCGAAGTGATTGACACCACCTCGCCGGGTGGCCGAATGATGATGCAAATGGTAGGGACTTTTGCAGAGTTCGAGCGTGCGATGTTGCGTGAGCGCACACAAAATGGTCTTGATGCGGCACGAAAGCAAGGCCGGGTTGGTGGTCGCCGCCCAAAACTCAAGAAGCATCAGCAAGAGGAAATCGTTAACCTGGTCAACTCTGGGCAGAAAAACGCAGCGGATGCCGCCAGGTTGTTTAATGTCCATCCTGCTACCGTATCGCGTATTCTTCAACGCGACAAAATTCCTTAACCGGGTTTTACGTTCCATTGCTCCCTAAACCCCTTGACCTGGAGCCGATTCAATAACGCCTCAATTTCCATCGACAGCAAAGGCATATTGAGTTCTTCTAAAATAGCCTGCTTATTCTTTTCCCAATGTTCAATATCGATCAGTTCATCTTCCAGGGTACGATAGCCATGACTGTCTTTAATGAACACACCACCTTGCTCCAGGCCATTTTTAAGTTGGATATAAACCATACACTCATACCGGTCACCATCCACTTTTTTGACAGCTTGATGCCCGGCAGCCTGCACTTTATACGTCAGGAATTTTCTCAACCTTTTCGGAAAGAACCGCAAAGGTACGTCTTGATAGTCATAGTCCCGGAACGACTGGTTTCCACTCAGGTGCTGTTTTAAAAAAGCAACCGCTTTGGCCATCTCCGCATTCGCACACGAGAACTCAAGCGCCTTGAATAGGGGGCGAATATTCTTTTTTATGGTCAACCCAAACTGGCCATAGTATTGCCAACGATAAAAGTCACGGTCAAGGTTGGGCTTTTTAAAATCGTCAAGGAACTGCGGGTAATGGTCTTGTGGATCCACCTCAAAGGCTTTCTGCCTGATTTGGCTATCAGGAATACGCTCATCGATGTTAATGGCCATCACCTGCCAAGCTTGTTTTCTGAGTTGTTTGTCCACCGCTTCGGAAATGTCTATCTTGGCTCGCTGATAGTCATCGGCTTTCTCTCCATAGTGGGTCAGCTTATGGATAAAGCTGGTGACCAGATGGTCGTTGATCTTGAGCAAGCGGCGGTGAACGTAACAGAGCAGGTAAAGCCGGGCGATGTTTTTATTGGCCATCCTTTTCAATTTCTGGATAGTGTAAAACTCGGCCAGATTGGCGTAGTAGATAATATTCTGTTCCGAAATGCCCAGTTTGGGTATCAGTGCCAGCGACTTCGCATAAATGCCAAAGATCAGTTGTTGTTTGGCAATGCTGGTTTTTATTTCAGTGATGCTGAAGTTGGGGTTTGAGGCGCAGTGGAACGGAAAACTGAGTTAGCGTCTTTAACTGATGTGCCATTAATGACGTCAACTGGTCGATATTTTCTCAATTAACTGGCAAAAAACGACCCTTAGACATACCTACACCTGTTGGTTCTTTAAACAAAATTCAGACGGGTTCCAGCTCTATTCTTACTTTTTTTCCAAGAGCGGCGGCGGCACTCACTAAGGTTGTAAGGGTTAAACTGGTGTCTTCTTCATCTAACAACCTATTAAGCGATGCTCGGCTGGTGTGCATTTTTTTTGCCATTGCCGTTTTACTCAGCTTAAGCGAAGACATACCTTCTGAAATTTGCCAGGCAATGACACGTTTTGTTGCAACGGCAGTTACTTCTTCGAGAATCGCTTCTTCGCTAAGAAAGTCGTCAAAGCTGCTGCCAATATGAAGGTTTTCTTTGTGTTGATTATTCATCTTTTTCCCCGCAAGGTTCTCAATCTTTGTTTTGCCAAATCGAGCTCTGGCTTCGGTGTTTTTTGATCTTTCTTGATAAAGCCATGCAGCAGAATCATTGTTTTGTTGACGATTACAAACAAAACTCGCGCTATCCGATTATCAAGCTTAATTCTGATTTCCCAAATGTCGCCTTCAATGTGGTCGACTAACGGCATACCAAGAGGCCAACCGAATTGCACCGTTTTAATATCTTCGCCAATAGTTTTTCTGTCTTGAGCAGATAAATCTTTTAACCATTCTCTAACTGGTTCGCTACCTGCTTCAGTTGCAAAAAATTTAACAGAAAGTATTGGCGTCATTCTTATAGTGTATCAAAAAAGATACGAAAAGAATAGCATGTAAATAGGGATAGTGTTGTCACTTTTCAAAGCTAGTGTCAGCAGATTGTCGAAGCCGATGTCAGCAGCGTTAAAACCCGAGTCGCAAAAAGGGGCTTTGACAGGATAAAGGGTTTTTTATCGGAATTCGCACTGTTTGATGTCACATTGTCCCAGCACATAGCCAAAATAGATGGTCAATTAGACAGTAGCCAAGTTACATTGCTTTTCACAATATTGGCCATATGATTTATAGTTAGCCAATTTCAGTATACCCATGTTGGCTAACCCTCTATGAAAGTCGCCCGCATTTATCTCCGCGTCAGTACTGACGCGCAAGACCTTACCCGTCAAAACGACATCGTCCACAATGCACGGGCAGAAGGTTATTACATCGTCGGCATCTACCGTGAAAAGGCATCGGGTGCTCGCGCGGATCGGCCCGAGCTGCTGAGAATGATTGCTGACCTACAACCTGGCGAAAGGGCAGGAGCAGGTGAAATTCGTCCTGCACAGTTATGAACATGGCGAAGCGCAGCCAGCGCGGGACCAGCAACGCCAACCAATCTCCTATGATTTTCTTTGGCAGTCATTAGGGATAACGCCTTAGATAAATCATCGTTATCATTGGGTAGCCAATGGCGAAGCGGCCACTGGGAATGAGCTATTTTAAGGTTGTTTGACCGACGATTACCGACCAACTGCGGACCCTCACAACTGCCATGACCAGCAAGTCACGTTAGCCAAATTTCACAATATTGAGATTGGTTCTTGGGGAAACATATAAATTTTCAAACAGAAATCCTTAATGACACCAAACATTGCCAGCCTTAAATCCGATCTAAAGGACTAATCACGCCCT
>NZ_JBKKBJ010000159.1:0-12660 GCF_046714055.1 Methyloglobulus sp.
ATGACCAGATCGTTGATGTGTGTTGCCACGCATGGAACCAGTTCGCCAGCCAACCCGACACCATCCGAAATCTTTGCTCCCGTAAATGGGCTTTATTAATATGATAATCTATTGGGATTGGTATAATAGCTTAATCTGAACCCACCAAATACTCGCATATCCCGATTCCCCTGGCTGCTTTCATCCGGGTGTAATGGCTTTGCACCCTCTATATAACCGGTGAAGTATTGTGTGAATGAAACCCTCATGCCAGCACCCGCCGCCGCAGCACTGATGCTTGGGCTACGATGGTCATTGTAGAAAATCTGTCCGTAATCATAAAATCCATAAAGTGTTGTATTAACGGGCGAAAATGCGTTAAGTGCATATCGCAACTCCGCCTTGGCCGCCCAGCCCTTGTCACCGATAAATTCCGACGGATCATAGGCACGCAAGAATTGCTCACCTCCCATGGCGAATTGCTCCGGAGATAGCAGAACGTCTTCCGAGTATTGACCGTTGAATGCTGCGAGTAACGAAAAGTCCTCGGTTAATGACTGCAAGCGCGAGAGATATAGGGTTACTTTGGTGTAATCCAACTGACCATTTGCCGCAGATAGATTAGCGGTGCCATTGGCTCGTGAGCTTGCTGAAGGATTGCGTGCACCTAAAGCGTCAATTCCCTGACTCAATTCGATATCGACCAGATTGACACCGTAAAATTGGTCAGCCAGATCGTAGGTCAATCCGACCCGAAACGAGCGGATGCGATCATCGATTAGCGTTGTATTGAATTGTGGGGCATCTGATTGCGAGTCGACTCCGGAAAAACCGCCGCGCAGCAAAAGGTTACTATTACGGCTACGTAGTAGCGGGTGAGAGAAGCCAATATTAAAGGAGATAAGATCGGACTTAAGGCCAATTGAAGTATTGAAGATTGAGCTTTGTGACCAGACTTGATTAACCATGAAGGACAGCTTGGTGCCTTCGTCATTGATCCCTATGTCCTGACCTAGGGAGAGTATTGTCATTTTCCCTTCAAAGGACTGGAGTAACCTAGCATAACTTTTCTCTTGCCAACCCAGTAAATTGTTTTCCTCAGCATAGAATTCGCCCCGGTAGGTCCCAAGCAACTCGGGTAAACGATTGTTAAAACCTGCTTGAACCCCGAACTTTTTGTGTTTGACTTGAATCACCAAAACAGCCGCTCCTGGCTGGCTTGAGGATGGTGTGAGAGAACCAGAGGCGTATATACCAGGAAGATCGTTCAGCAATAATAAATAACGCTCCAGTACACTTTGGCGTAACGGCTTTGTTGCGCGAATTTTATCGATATAATCCTGAATCAGCCCTGTCGTATCAACCCCTTGATCTGCTTGAAGATTGACTGATTCGATAAAACCTTCGATAACCTTGATCTTTACTATACCATTCTTGAGTGTCTGGGCTGGAATCAAGGCTCTTGCCAAAACATATCCATCGTTGCGATAGTGTGTGGTCAAGTTATCAGATGCAGTGCGTATCTGCTTAATCGTGACTGTTTTTCCAATAATCTCTGAAAAAAATGACTTAAGGAATTGTTGAGAGTAAGCTGCAGCCCCATCAAAATCGATATCGTAAAGTTTAAACCTATTTGTACTATCTTCTATTTGGGTTTTTTGTTGTTCCAAAGCTGGAAATATTTCAATTGGTTGTGATTTTGGTGATGGTGATGGTGGTAGTACCAATTGCTTTTCGAGCTGGCCTGGTTGAATTGTACTAGGTATCCCTACAGCTGGAATACGAAGAGACACGACTAATGAAGTTGCAGCAACAAATAGACAACAACACTTTTTTAGAAAACTGACCGAATGTGCCTTAAACACTGCAACAATTCTCATCCTTAGCTCCTAACGCTGATGTTCGGTGAAAGTTAAGAAACAATTCAATTTATTGGAAAACTACTTATCCGTTTTTTTTATCGCCACATAACCAATTGATTTAATATCATTTTTAAGTCACTGACTAGGTGTCCATGCTGCTACGGCACTCTTCATTAACTTAATATTTTTGTCTGCATCCAAAATCAAAGAAAGAATACGAAGCTTAAGAGGTTCAAATTTCTGTGGATCATTAGCCGAAACTCCACTGCTACTCTTTTGTTTATATGCCGCCACTAATTCTTTCATTGCCGATGGATTTGTGGATGAAAGGTCAGCAAAAAGCACTGGTTGCGGTGTCCTTACCTGATTGAGAGGCTGAAGTGTCGAAACTAAAAATGGACCAACACTGGTGGAGAATTTATTTTGAAAGGTAACTTCATTTTTTAGCGTACCTATCGCTATATCCCTATAAAGCAGAGCTAAATCTGAATTATAGTTTTCAAGATTGGCGAGCTTTTTTGCAATTTTCACGGGAATGCAAAAAAGATTTATTTCGGAATTAGGAATTTTAGCTTTATCAAGTGCGTCGCGTGGAAGGATAGTTAAGTCAATTGCTTCTAAAAGCGACTCTAAGCGGGTAGAAGCAATATCTGGAGCTGAATCTTTATGTTCTTCCAACTTAGAACCGAAAATTACATATGTATAAAGACCATATCCTTTAGGCTCCTCATTGAGCTTCGTCATATCGAAAGAAGCGCTCAAAAGTCCTTTTTCTTCATCCGGAACTCTTGTATAGGTAATACCCGTAGAAGTACAAGCCGATATGAAAACAATCAATAGTGACAAGTAAGAAGTTATGCGTAACATAGCTATATTCCTTAATTTGTAATTGTTAGTTCTTTGTTTTTCTATATAAAACTCTCCAAACAAAGTCGACGATGAAAGCTAAGAAAATGGAAATTAATGAAATTATCGTTAATACATCAGTTATAGGAACTGTAGGATATAACCATGCAAAAAAGGTAACTCCAAGAGTTCCAATAACAACAGAAAGACCTAAAACCCTGCTAGCAACCGGAAACATTTAATAACCTCCATTTTGTCTTAAGTAGATTGCTGATCATAAATTAAATTTTGTGAGGCAGGGCTAATTTGACGAACAACCCAACGGCAAAATTTGCCCATTATAGCTACCTGCTTTATTTATTAACCAGACCTCATTCTAGATAAAGCATATAAAATTCAATCAGGTTAACGCCTATTTCTAATTGATTCAACGCTCGATATAGAATGCATCAAATCTTTAACCAAAAAGCCTGTAAATAACCCGGTTAATTCCTACACTACTTCTTATTAAAGTTGACTTAAAGATATACGTAATCTGGATTTTATTTAACTATACCAGCCGCAAGCACCAGCAAATCGTCTATGGCCGATGCTAATCGTGCTAAATCAGCGAAAGCTTGCGCGGTTTTATTAACATCTTCGATAGACTCATTAAGCTTGTCGGAGAGTACTCCAATTTTTTCCGCAGCTGACTTAAACGACGGGGTACCTTCCTTAAACACCGCGTCTGTCAGCGCATGTTGTTTCGCATCAAGGCGCAAACGCCAAGAATCAAGTTCTTTTCGCTTTGCGCTCTTTTTGGGAAAACTCCCTCTTGAAACATCGATTTCGGTTATGACATCACCGAGCTTCCGGATTAAATTCAATTTAGTCAATTCTTGTTCAGGCACAGGAATTTCCTCTCGCATTAGAAGTTGTTATTGAGCTCTAGAATCGCTGAACCGATTCGGTTGGCCTGAGCCGAAAACAATTCCATTCGATCCGCCAAACTAGCTAGGTCTGTTGGGGTTTTTGGGGATTTTGCGTAGGTAACGAGAGATGAATAGGCCTCCTCCATGGCGTTCAAGCCTTCGCTCGGGTCGGTTAATGGAAACGACTCCCAGACATCAAGATAGGTTATTAGCTTCTCCGCAGCATGCCTGTGCTGATCGCTATTGCCTTTATTAGCGACATCCAAAGTATCTTCATAAGCATCCACATAATCAACCCGGCGTGCAGATAGGGCGTTTCGCTTTCTTTCATACGCAATTGTGATATCAGCACTAATTGCTTTTATTAATTCTTGCATTGGAGTTTCTCCCGAAAGAATTGCTTGTTCCAGAGCCTCCCTTATTTTTTTCTCCGTTGCAATCCGGGCAACTTCTCCGGCAATCTTCACTACAGGGCCAACGGAACTTACGAACTTGTTGTTGGAAGACCCGGTAGCATATTCGCTTATATGAGACGTGAGTTTTTGCAATGCGTCGCCGAGGTCGGTTGCATTGGCAGAGATTTTCTCCGGCGCATCAGAGTTCGCTAATTGACCAAGTAAAGTGCCATAACGCGATAAAGTACTGAGAGCTTCTAGCCGTACAGCGATTTCTTCGGGTGAAAATGACTGAGTTTTCTCAATCTCAGCCATGCTTATAGGCTTTTTATCAGCCGCTTGTCGCCTAATATACGCGTCTCTTTCCGTTTTGTTGAGTTGAGTCAGGTAGATTCTTGCGCTATTGACTAACACCGATGACGCATCTTGAAAGGCACTTATCGGTGCCCGATAACCGCTACTATCCGCGCAGCCAATCAGTGTGCAAGCAAGTAAAAGAGCAAGTAATATCTTTTCTGGTAATGATTTGAAGATGCTATGAAAAACGCCTAATACATGTTTCATACTCGATTTTCCTCAAAAACTTTTCTAGCAATTGACATAACCATAAACCAACAGGGCAGAATATACCACCTTTTCTAATCATTCAGAACTAGCAGTTATTTAATTTAGGGCAAGCCTTAATTTTTTGACTAATTCTTTGACATAAATAAAGCTTCCTTAGATTCCAATCGTAGGCCAACACACATTTCGTGCCGTCTGGCACCCTCCCCTTAAAACCAAGTGTTGTATCCCTCATAATTTGGAACAGATAATTGATTGCATTGTCCTAGGGCTACAACAACTTGTTCATGGCCAGTTTTTGCTGGGGCGGGTTTTATTGGCAAGCAATACACAAAATCAAGAGGAGAATACGCATGAACCGCATTCGATTGATGTTTCAAAGTTTCAAAACGGTATTCGTTGTAATGCTGTTATTAGGCTCGACTTGGAACGCTTACGCTGAAGATAAGGAATGCTGGGGCGATTTCTTTGACGAGGCCCAGTATGCAGGCAAGCATTTACTCATTCAAGGCCCTGCCAAGTTAGAAATTTTAAACAAGGTAAACGGCGAGAATTGGGATCAACGTATTCATAGCATAAAAGTTGGCCCTAAAGCTAAGGTAACCGTTTTTCAAAATCCCCATTTTGAATTGACCTTAACGGAAATGGCTAAAAAACCAGACTTTATGCATGCCTGGGGTATCACAGAGCAAGATATCAAGGAAGATTCTGAGCTTATCTTTAATGAGAATGCGATGGTTCACGACCTTGGCGATTTTGGTTTTCATAAGAAAATCAGGTCGTTGAAAGTCGAATGTATTTAGTGCCACTATAAAAGTTCTGGACATCAGAGGCCACTCCGAGCAGGAGGAACTGATATTGCCTAGGGAAATGCTGATTTAATCCTTCGGTAGGCTCAGTATGAACGGTATCTTATTGATTCCGTTCGTGGTGTGGTGAACCTGTCCGGGGAACCACGCAGCGCGGGTTCCATACCCGCCTTTGCACTTCCGCCATCCTTGGGTTGAAGGGATTGCCCCTACGGTAGCGCGTAAACATCAAATCTCTCTGATTTTTTAGGTTCAAGTGTACCGTAGAGTTATTCACAGCAGACGCTTTCGATTTTGGAAAGCACCAAGGTGTTCTTTTGTAGTGCTAATGGCTCTGCAAGCTTGTTTGTATCAATTCAACCAATCGGTATTCTTCGATGGGTTTTGTCAGGTAGATGTCAAATCCGGCACTAAGAGCTTCGTTTATTTTATCGTCATCGGCATAAGCGCTGACAGCGGCAAGCTTAAATTTGAATTGTTGGCTACGAAGCCTTTTTACTAATTCCAAACCATTCATGACCGGCATATTGATGTCTATCAAGGCAAGATCGTAATTATTTTGCTGAATTAACGCCAAGGCTTCTTGCCCATCCATTGCGGAATCAACCTTGCAACCTATTTGTTCCAGCATACTAACCAAAAATAGCAGATTGATTCCGCTGTCATCGACAACTAGCACGTAAACTTCATTGAATTTGGGATCAATGCTATCAGGATAAAGCGTGACGTTGGCTTGATTTTGTACATTGACAGGTAATGGCAGTGAAACGGTAAAAACGCTGCCAACGCCAAGTTGGCTGCTAACCGTTAGCTCGCCATTCATCAAGTTTACGAGTTCTTTGGTAATGGACAAGCCAAGGCCAATCCCCTCACGGGTAAAGTTGTTGGTGCCTATCTGTACGAAAGGCGAAAAAATTCGCCCTAAATCGTTTTGGGCGATTCCGCAACCGGTATCTGCAACGGAAATTTTCAGACGGCCATCTTGATAGGATGTGGTCACTGTTACGCTACCCTGGCTGGTATATTTGGCAGCATTATCAATCAAATTAACCAGGATTTGCCGGATGCGTTTTTCGTCGCCGTGAAATTTATGAGGCAAACAAGTGTTTTTGGTGATGAGTTTGAGGCCTTTTTCATCCGCCCGAAATTTACAGATACGAACGCTATCAGTCAGCAACAGCGTAAAGTTAAAGTCGACGGCTTCCAACTTTATTTGCTGGGTTTCTATGGCTGATATATCGAGTATATCGTTAATAAGCCTCAGCAAGTCATCGCTGCATTGCTTAATTATGGCGACCTGTTTTTTATCCTCGGCATTAAGGGTCGGCTTCTTTTCCAGTAACTGGGTGAAGCCGGAAATACCGTTCAGCGGCGTCCTTAGCTCATGGCTGATTTTAGCCAGGAATTGGTTCTTGGCTTGATTGGCTTGTTCTGCGGCAATTTTCGTTTCCGTCAAAATCTTGGTGCGTTCTTCGATGATAGCCTCAGTGCGGAAATACCGTCCGGTGAGTTGCAACAATACAATACCGAGTATGCCTGTAAACCAGAATCCACTGAATATAATCGAGCCTATAGGCCAGTTGGCATCAGGCTTTTCCCTAGTCCAGTCATGGTAGAAATTTAATAGCCATGTTTGGTCCGCTACCTGAATCGGAACGGTTTGATAAGGCGCAAGACCTGAACTGCTGATATTGGTGTAGATGATTTTTGCTTCTGGCAAGGCATCTTGGAATGTGCTAATCGTCATCGCGCAATGGGCTGTGTTCAGCTTTTCTAATGCTTGTTGGACTAAGCGCTCCATAGATAAATTCGCAACAATTACGCCAAGGGGCTTCTTGTTTTGGCTAAACTCATTGATGACAGGGATTAGCAATTTAAAGCCGTTTTGTTCCAGGATCAGGAATTCCGTTTCGGAAAATGAAGGGCTAGCCAACAATTTCTCCTTAATATCAGACGGAATCGCTTGCAGGGTTTCCTGTTTATTGTGCGCTTGTGCGTTAAGCGTGGTAATGAATTGGCTTTTTTCCCCGTTAATTTCTGCGACATTCACCCAACTGATTGATTGCATCTCCAGAAAGGGCAATAGCGTTTGCCTGGTTAACAGCGAGAATTCTTGGGGCCCAATTGCTTGCGTACCCAACAAAAAATTCCTGATCCCATGGAGAGAAGACAAGTCCAACTGGATCCTGTTCTTTAATGCCTGGGATAAGGTAATGGTTTTCTCTTTTAATTGTTCGGAGTATTGATCGCGGACAATACCTTTAAGGTAAAAAAACAGCACGATAACCAGGGTAAACGTCAACACAATGGGCAAACCGACGGTTGACCGCCGTCGATGCCAAATATGTTGCGGTTCGGCAAACAGTATCAGGATAAGCGGCGTAAAAATCAGTACGCCTAAGATGTCGGCCACCCACCAACTTAACCAAGCAACCGGAATGTCGGCCAAGGCTACAATCCCCAAGCGGTGCATTGCCGTTATGCCGATAACCGCAGAGATGAGGCAACTCACTGGCCCGGCTAAGATCATAAAAAGGGAAATATTCCTGCCTTCCACTAGCGAATTTGGAAAGCCAATTTTTCTGCGGATTAAGCTGGCTCCCATACAGGCAGATAGGGCCGCCCCTATCGCGCTGGCAGCATAGAAATAGAGGTATCCTTGATTAAAATCGAAAGCCCAGGCACTGACACAGAAATTGCCAATGGCAACAGCCGGCAAAATCCGCATCCCAAACAGCAATGTTGCCGCCAATGCCAAACCAGCCGACGGCATAAGTAATCCTATAGGGTATGCGGGAATCCTGAACAACAAGCCCAGTAGGCCGAGCAGGAAATAGGCACCCACGACAACACCAATAAGGATAAGGGTTTTCCCAAATTGAATGAGCGGTGGACGGTACGGGTACGGCATCAGCAGGAGAAATCGGCGATGGCTTGTTTGATGGCTTGGACAGACCGGACATTTAAGCGCCCTGCCCTTTCATGTTGATCGCATAAAGCGCCCCTGAAACCCAGATAGTCGGGCTGATAAGACATCAGTAGGGGAATATCCTCCAGCTTCAAGGAACCGGCAAGGCCGCAAATTGTATGCCTGGATTTTACGTGGACAACAAATCGTTCAATCTCAGCTTTAGCCATGATTCTGGTCAATGATCCTTTGGTTTTATCCAGCGTATCTAGCATAATGCCACGAAAACCTGCCGCTATTAGCTTATCTATTAAGCTGAAGTCTGGATGTGTGTCCGCAAATAAGACGGCGATCAAGTTAATGTGGGCAGCTATCAGCGCTAACTTTTCAATGACCTGCACCTGATTTTCGCTAGCAAAAAAACCAATTTTGACGTAATTGACACCCGTTTCAGCCATCTCTTTTACCGCATTAAAAATGAACTCCGGCTGCATGGGTAAGTCACCAATCGTTGCACTGGTGGGGCATTGTCCATTCACGACTGCGACAATTTGTTTTACCAGTCCAATATCCAAACCACCCAAGGAACCTAATGCGGGTTCTTTCAGGTCGATAATATCGATGTTCTCAGCCAAAACCAGTTTGGCTTCATCCACGCTGTTAACGCTGGCGAGCATTCCGGTCATGCGACGGTTTTTCTTTTGTAATTATTAAGGACTTCCATTATCCATCCCCAGGATTCCAACTCCCGCTCACCTGCGGTTTTTTCAAGGCCAATGCGTAAGTATTCAATTTCCGATTCTATTTTTTGCAACGGCAATAGTTCCAATCGACTGATTAAAATTGCCGCTTCCAGGACGGAAAACTGGGCGCGGTTAAAGCCCTTAAAAGGCGCGTTATTAACGGTGTGTAAAGTTTTGCAAAACAGTTTAGGACGGGTGGCATCTTCTTCAATTCTAATGAGTTCAACTTCAGCATGGGCTAATGCACATTCCAATACTTTCCCTGATATTTCTTGCGCAGGTTTTAACGGCCAATCCCGCCGCCCGGTCAGACATCCCGCAAACACCCGCACATCATCGCAGTAATTGATTACGCCAACCTTTGTTTCCAAAAAATTGTTCAGCGTGGTTGATGGACGGAATGGCAAAATAATGAAGTTTTCGCCGTCCACATGGATACCCATCGGGGCAATGTGGGTGATTCCTTGGCTATTCTGGGTAGTGACTATTGTTTCTTGTATCATTTTTTTAAGGTCGTTCCGGCAGGTTTAAAGCTGTGCAGGTCTACGGTTTGCTCAATATTATCGCTTGCACAACCCCAATCCAGCGGCTGATCTTGATTGAACCGCTTGCCTAACTGCCAGGCAATTTCGGCCCGAGCCAACTCCACGCCTAAATAGAAGGCATGACCAGGATCATTCTCCACCGCCAGTTTGGGATACAGGTCAAAAGGGTCAGTTGCGGTATGAAAACCGTCGCGGTTAAAAATATGGATGCCTTCTGCACTGGTTTGGATGCGGTAGCTCGGATCAGTGATCTGGTCAGCCAGTTCCTTGATTTCGTCCTGCGTGTAGGGAAAAGGTGAGGTCTCGTGCAAGGCCATCAGGCTGGAATCAATATGCTTGGGCAATGTGCCCTGCTCCTTTGCGGCAAATAGTATGCGCCTTGCCTTATCCGCTTCCTTAACTGCGCGGCAAGCATGGCGGCTGACTTCGGTGGCAAGTATCTGGTTGATGTTGAGTTCCGAGCAAATGCCCAGCAACAAGGCATTCATCCCCGCCGTGTCGGCATGGGTCAATTCGGTGAGGTTGCCAACTCCCATCATCATCTCAATCCCTGGATGATTTCTCCTGACCTCGTAATAGCGCACGAGGGATTCGGTAAAACCGAAATGGATGGGATCAAGGATGGCATCTACGATAAAAGGCCTGTTTTTGGCCTGCATGATCTGGATCGCTCGGTCTAGCGACGCTAAATCCTCATGCTGTTCGGGAATCAAAATCGGTGTAGCCGCAACTTCATCGGCTATCCATAGCGTGTTTTCGTGCAGGCTGAGCATATAATCAGCACCCGCTTTACCGCCACGTAGCAAATCATCACTGTTTAAGGAGTCAATGCTAACCGTGAAGCCCTCCTGTTTTAGCGCCTGTATCGCCTCTTCCATGTGCGGAAAATCAGTGCTGGGCAGGCAACCTATGTCGATAACGTCCGCGCCATTTTGCTTATAATAGTTTGCGTGCTTAAGGATTTCTTCAACGCTGATATTAGGTGCATCGACGATTTCAGCAAAAATTTTGACGCTGTAGCGGCTTAAATCATAGTGATGCGCCTCTTTGCCAAAATATAAAGGCA
Organism: Methyloglobulus sp.; assembly: GCF_046714055.1. Lineage (GTDB taxonomy): Bacteria > Pseudomonadota > Gammaproteobacteria > Methylococcales > Methylomonadaceae > Methyloglobulus. Next base: position 10,629 of record NZ_JBKKBJ010000159.1, read on the forward strand.
AGTCTTTGAGTTCCTCCGGCCCTCTTTCTACTGCCACATCAAGTTCTTTAGCCAAGGCCCCGACATCGCCACGGCAACGGCCTGGGATGATGATGCGGTTTGCGCCAAAGGTGTCCTTTAGCCGACGGAGTATCATGTCGGTGGTCATCAAGGCGGCAACCTTTACGCCGAGTTGGTGTACGGTGTAGGTAAATTCCGGCTGCATTTTTCCCAGGATGCCGCGTAATTGCTTTTCCGCCAGCTTACCGGTCAGAAAAAGTAAATGTTCGCTCATGACAAAGACGCAAGCCGCCGCTTAACCGTGTCGATTAATTCCTCGACACTATCAACAACCGTCGTGTATTCAAAGGTACGGATTTTATCGGTGCCTTCCAGGTCAATTTTGCGGGGATAAACCATCACTTTCCCGCCGGGCGCTGTCGTTTCCATCGCTGGGGCAATATCGCAGGGATAAACAATGCACGGCACTTTGCACTTCCCTGCCTGGGAATACAAATTGGTCACCAAATTATCGGCGATACCTAACACGCACTTGGCTATCGTATTCGAGGTGGCGGGCGCCATGACAAAGGTATGGTAATGACCTTTGTAAAAAAGCCCGACGGGTGGCGAGGATGCGGTTTTGTCACGAAAAACAGGATGTTTCGCCCGCACAGCGTCAAGGCTGATGCTGTACATTTTCAGCACTTCTTCACCCGCCGGACTGATATAGACATCCACATCCTCCAAGGTCAGCAAAAAACCCAGGCATTCTTCTATATAATGGCCGGAACCGGTAATCGCCCAAGCCAAACGGGGTTTATGCATGACAACAATAGGTTAGAAATAATCCTTTTATTATACCTTAAGCGAGCTTGGGCAACGCACACAGGAACTTTCAGTGAGCTTTAAAGACTGCAAAAAACCGCTGATTATGGGCATATTAAATGTGACCCCTGACAGCTTTTCAGATGGCGGCAAGTATGACCGAGTCGATGCGGCAGTGCAGCAAGTCGGACTGATGCTGGCAGAAGGCGCTGATATGATCGACATCGGCGGGGAATCGACGCGGCCAGGTTCTGATCCGGTCAGTTCGGACGGACAAATACGGCGTGTCATTCCTATTATTGAGGTAATCCGCAAGCAGTTTGCTGAGAATATTACCGTTAGCATAGACACATCCTTAAGCGCGGTTGCCGAAGCGGGATTAAATGCAGGTGCTAACCTTATCAATGATGTTTCGGCAGGGTTAAACGACCCAGATATGCTGACTTTGGCTGCTAAAAGAACCGTTCCCATTATCCTTATGCACAGGCTAGGCACACCAAAAACAATGCAAGAAAATCCTTACTATGACGATGTCGTTATGGAAGTTATTGATTTTCTAAAATCGAGAATTGATGCCGCGTTAACAGCCAGTATCAACAGGGACAACATCATAATCGATCCCGGCATCGGCTTTGGTAAACGCAAACAAGACAACCTGGATTTGCTGGCAAACCTTGACAGGTTTGTCGCGCTGGGTTTTCCGGTACTTTTGGGCGCTAGCCGCAAACGGTTTATGGGATCAATCTGCGACGTTACCGAACCTTCGGAGTTGGTCACTGCCACGGCGGTAACTACAGCTTTGGGTGTTATGGCAGGTGTGACTGTGTTTCGTGTCCATGATATTAAAGCTAACCGACAGGCTGCTGACGTAGCTTGGGCGATTAAACAATCTCAACATACAACATAGGTTATAACAACCTTATGCACCCAAAACTAACCAAACTGGAATAAGCTTTTGGGGATCAGTTCCCACTAAATCGGAATCATTCTCGGCAAATGCCCTACACCCTTAACGCCCACCGTTGAGGCATAGGTATCTACACAAGTTAAAACGCCGTCATACTGGCAGATACCGTCTTGCCCACCTAAAAGCAAGCGATATTTAGATGGCATAGTTAGGATCAAAAGGTTTGCCAGATTTGATGACGCCGAAGGCGATATGAATTAACTTACGCATAGCGGCACAAGTAATGGCTTTACCGTTTTTACCGTTACTCTGAAGGCG
>NZ_JBKKBJ010000160.1:0-8722 GCF_046714055.1 Methyloglobulus sp.
CCTGGAGTGCCTTTCAATCAAACACAAGCTCAATCATTTTGCTCTCAGGGCTAAATTGTATTTGAAAGCCGTCCGGCTGGCTTTCGACGAGCTTCAAACGCTTAAGTGCGTAAGGTGAGTTAAGTAACCGTGTGCTTTTCAGAATCCTTGTTGCCAAGGTTAACCCAGTCTATGACGATTTCGTCCCCAGGGTTGCCGCCTTTCAGCAGGAAAGCAAAGTAAGGATCTTTGGAAATACCCGCGCCCATATTGCAGGTGGCGATGACCTTATTGTTATGGGTAAACTGTCAATACTTGAATGTAATGCGCGGGAATGGGCTTATTGGTGGTTTTGTCGCGGCTCCTGCCATGTTCCATGGGGTGGGAAATCAAGGTGCGGATTTGGGTATTGCCGTCCAGCCGCGTGGTGCGTATTTTTATGCTCGACATGTTAGCCCCCGCAGCCGCCGATGGTGACCTTAACTTTTTTCTTGAAGCTGTAACAAATTTTTTCGGTCTCAACCAAGGCAAACACGAAAGAGGTATTGGCCATTTTTAACCGTGCGGACATAAAAGGTTCGAGTTCCGGCATAAGCTCAACCTGGATGGCGAGTGGCACCGGGTTTTGTTCGACTAGAATGGCTATGCCTTGAATATCTTTAAGGCTAGTGGTTACAGAAACAGGGACCAACGCACCATTTTCCGCAATTTCAGGTATGTTTAAGTCGATTTTATCCGTTTCAACAATGGGTTTGCCTTTGAACAATTGCTTCATCGTCGCATCCAGTGGGCCTAGCGCAAAATCGGCTGCTGTCCATTCTGCGTTTGCGACAGACGATTCCAACAAACCCACCCCCGCTGCGCTTAATGCGATGGATGTTTTCAGGAATTTTCTGCGATTAACTTTCATACCTTGCCCTTATTTAGTTTTAAGGTTTGCCGATGGGTTATTTTAATCCCCAAAGATAGTCAACGACTTGGTCAATTTCTTCCTCAATGATAATCTTGTTTTCCCCCAAAGGGGGCATACTGGTTTCTGGGTTAAATCGGGTTGCATCCCAGATTTGTTTGCGGAGTTGCTGTTTGCTTTTGAATCGGGTTGGTAGCGCTTTTAATGCTGGGCCAATATTTCCGGGTGATTCACCGTCTTCAATGGCATGGCAAGCCAGGCAATTGCCTTTCCTTTATCGCGGCTAAAGGCGATTTGTTTGCCTACGTTAAGTCCTTGTTTTGGCATCTGCGTGATAGGCGTACAGGCGAACAAAACTAGAAGCACAAGAGCAATGATAGCTTTCATCGGCAATGCTCACTCATTAAATAAGCGTTGATAAGCCAATGCCGATTGTTCCGGTTCATGGTCGAATACACCTCCGATAACGGCCAACAAATCAGCGCCTGCCGCAAGCAGTTGTCCGCCATTTTCCGGCAGAATCCCGCCTATGGCAACTATCGGAAGATGAATTGCTGCTTTTGCTTTGTGTAAGGTGTCAATATCGGCGGGTGCTGCCAAGGGTTTAGAAGAAGAAGGAAAGAAGCGGCCAAAAGCAACGTAAGTGGCACCCAAGGATTGTGCAGCCAATGCCCGTTCGACTGAGTTGTAGCAGGATACGCCGATGATAGCTGCATCGCCTAACCGTTTCTTGGCTGCGATTATTTCACCATCGTCTTTGCCAAGGTGTACACCGTCGGCTTTTGAGAGGATCGCAAGTTCTACATCATCATTGATAATAAGCGGTACGTCATGATGCTGGCAAACTTTAACCAGCTCACGGGCAACAAAAAGGGCATTAGCTGGGTTTTTATCCCGGTACTGGATGACGACCGCCCCACCCCGAATAATGGCAACCACTTCTTCGAAAAGGACAGCGGCAGATTTGTGCTTGGTTTGGTTATTTTGGGTTTGGGTTATGGCATAAAGACCACGAGCCGGAAATGCCTTCATTCGTCATCCACCCAGTAAAAGCGGTTAGGAATATGCTGGCCTTTGCCGGGTTGGTAGCCGGAATTTAATGAATTCCAGGTAAATTCCTGGGCTTCGAAAATGGCCTGTAACGTGTCCAATCCCTGTGCCAGTAAAGCGGCTATGCTGGCAGCGAGGGTGCAGCCGGAACCATGATAATTGTAAGGCAATCTATTCCAGGAATAGGTTTCATAGCAACGACCGTCATGAAAAAGTTGATTGCTGACTTCTGGTGTTGTCTCATGGGTGCCGGTAATGAGTACGTAGCCGCAACCTTTTTCCAGCAAGCTTAGCCCACATTCCTTAAGGTCATCCAATCCGGTCAGCCTACGAGCTTCTTCGCTATTTGGTGTTAATACGGTTGTGCAAGGTAACAGTAAGTCGTTAATCAGGGCGATCAGGCGTTCATTCGATAAGTTTGCACCGCCACCGGCGGCGAGTACCGGATCGAAAACAACCGGAATGTGCGGGCACCGCTTGATGATACTGTGGACTGCCAGGGCGGTTTCGGGATGGCCGAGCAAACCAATCTTGATGGCTTTGACAGGGATGTCGGCCATGAGGGTCATCGCTTGGCTGACAATATTGTCCGGGTTTTGGGGAACCAGTTTTTTTACATTCAGCGTATCTTGCTCTGTCAGTGCCGTGATAACGCTTACAGCATGGCACTGATGGCTAATCAATGTTTCGATATCTGCTTGAACGCCCGCGCCGCCGCTCGGATCGTGACCTGAAAATGTCAAGACGGCAGGGTGGTTAGGAGTCATCCTGGTTGTCTTTATTTTCGCATTGCTCCACCAGATATGGAATAGCCCGGTAGTCAATTCGACATTAACTTCTTTTCTTAGGCAGCAAGGAAACCGATTTCTCCAGCAATAAGCGGACAGTGGCGAAAATTGATTTCCTCTTCATAATCGCCAGATAACTGAATAAACCGAGCAATAAACCGTAAAAAAACTTGGTCGCCGCAGGTTCTTGCTGGTTAGCGGCTGATTCCATGGTTCCCGTGGGTGCAACCGGCGCTTTTTGCACAGCGACTTTGGCAGGTTCATACTCGGCATTCAAGTCGGGGAGTCCCAAGCTTTGGAAAGCATCATAATCCTGCCAGATAGGGTATTTGCCCTTCCAATAGTTTTTTGCGAAATAAGGGGCAAGGCTCATGCCATGTGAGGCGGGAACGCCCTTATCGTCAAGAAAGCCTTTGTATACCACCAGGCTGATATCACCGCCTTCACCTAAACCATCGGTCGTGAAAGCCTTTTCGACATGGTCATGGAACATCCATATACCCTGGCCAAAACTGTGTAAGCCGTCGTCAACGCCGCTCAATTCCAGATCTATACGCTGGGCTGGCACCATACCATGCACGTCACGGGTGATATAGGAACTTGGGCCATTGTCAACTCCGTCATAGTGGGTGATAGTCGGTTTATGCCCGTGTATATGCAAGGCCAGGGATTCGGTATGTCCGTTCAAAACCCGCAGTTTGACCTTTTCATCCTTGCCCATGTGAATCAACGATTCACGCAGGGTATACGGAAAGGAACGGCCATTGAGCATGAAGTAATCATCCGTTGCATCCGTGGTGTCGTACTCCATGTTCATGTGCTTGGCAATCAGGCGCGGATCATTGGCTGACCGGGCAAACACTTCATGCAAGTCCTTATCGACGGATTGATAATGCAAATCATATTCCCTGGCATACTTTTCCAAGACTGCCACAGAGGGATGCCGCACTTGCCCGCCGCCGACGTTGAAGGTTTGCACCCAATTGTTCGGACGGTTTTCCTCAACAACAAAAATTCCCTGCAAGCCCATAGGAATGTGGACATGCGGTTGTACGTGGCAGTGATAATAGAAGGTGCCGGCTTGGCGGGGTTTAATCACATACGTTTTGGTGTCGCCGGGCATGGTGTCCATGTTGCTGGTTTGTGCCACGCCATCGTTACCTGAGCCGGTATGATCCATGAACGGGTGATCGACGCCGTGCAGGTGGATAGAGTGGGGAAGGTAATGCGTGTTTTCCAAGACTATCCAGACGAGATCGTTTTGTTCAACACGAATGACCGGGGACGGCACCCGTAACAAGGGATTGGCAATGGGTTCATAGAGGCTGCGGGTGGACATGTCCCGTGTCTTCGGGGTAAATACCCAAAAAGTGGGCTGTATGCCGGGTGCAATGTCAAACGTAGTGATGGGCTCTTTAACATCAGGGGAATGCCCATTGATTTCAACGACCTCAAGTTTGATGATAATTTTGTCAGGATCGCCGTCCTTGTCCATGTCATCAGTCATGGTGATGGCATCCGAAGCCAACTGGGTCGCCATGAGGGTTTCCATGGAAATGTTGTTGGTGCCTTTGACAAAAGCCGCTATGTCTTCCGGCGCATCGGGGTCACACAAGACCGATTCCTGGATTTTTACCCCTTCAATTACCTGTTCCTTACGTGCTTCGGGCGAAATGAAATTGGAGCAGACGGCTTCTACAGGGCCTATGTCAACTTTAGCCGATGGGGGCAAATCAGTTGCTGCGAAACCGACAGCATGGATAAGCAGTAGCAGGACGCTACCCCATAAAATGGCAGGAAGTTTTTGTTGCATAAGGTTGCCTCAGTAAATCACGCTTATAAGCTTGGCAATACCCACAAAGGGAAGCGCCAAATTATTTTTTATCGGCCTATTTTATCCGATTATCAGCAATATGAAAGCGCAGACTTGCTTAATTTAAGAAGTTGGCTTACTCAACGATGGGATATAGATGATCAATAGGGGGTGACTGGTAAATTTTGAGGGCTTCGAAAAAGTAAGCGCTTACTTACAACCGGAAACGGTTGCTTGCCAGTCATACGTTGAATGGACTTAGATGTTTTTCTGGTTTCGGTAACCGCTTTTTGAACCCGTTCCGATTTTTTACTGACGGCCCGTGCTTGGCATCACTGGATGTGTTGTCGTGCCGGTTGAATAACGGGTAGCCCAAACTAGGAGCAGTGCTGGGCTTGGGTAAATCTTATTTTCATTTGTTTTAATAATTCATATAGTTAACTCCTTGTTTAGGTGTGCAAGTCGGCCATGCTGGCCAATTTTACAAAAAAAATTAATTTCCTAATCGGTTTTTTTATATATAGCTTTGACACAACCCCTCCTCTCGTGTTAAAAATTACCCGTTGAAAATACTTCGACAACCTAACTCACAGCATTTGTTGAGTTGTTCCCTCGCGAGAGGGGGATAAAAAAATATTAATAACTATAGAGGATTTTAAAATGGCTGAAGCACAAGAAAAAGACAATACCTGGGTATGGGTTGGTTTCGCAATCGCTTGTATCATCTTGTTGGTTGTAATGCTGAAGAAAGATGAAACCAAACATTTGGCAAGTGGCGCAGTAGCGGCAAGTAACGCTGAAGTTGATGCTAAACTGGCAAAAAAACACGCTGGTATAGGCGCCAATAAAGTCGCCGAGTAAGGCTTTGAGGTTTAATGCTGCCCTTCCGGTTTAACCTGAAGGGCAGCATATTCGATTCAAAAGTCGGGGCATTAGGCAATCAAGCCTCCAAAAAACCATCTGAAATTATCTAGCCTTGATTTTTAAGTTGGCGAATTTCTTCTTCCAGCGTTTTTACTTTTTTTAGCAATTCGGGCAGTTTGCTGATTGCAATTTGTTCCTTGTATGCAGTTTTCTTGTCTTTAGCAGGGCTACCGAAGACTTGAGAACCCGCAGCTACATCCCCTGCCACGCCTGAGCGTGCCAAAACCACCGCACCTTGCCCGATAGTGACATGGTCGGCGACCCCTGAACTGCCCGCTAGAATTGCGTAATCCTCGATATTGCAGGAGCCTGAAACACCCGTCAGCCCACACATGATGACATGTTTGCCGATTTTATTGTTGTGGCCGATTTGCACCAGATTGTCTATTTTGCTGCCTACACCAATGGTGGTGCTGCCTAATGCGCCCCTGTCGATACAGGTGTTGGCGCCAATTTCGACATTGTCCTCAATGACCACATTGCCAACCTGGGGTACTTTTATGTGGGCATTGTTCCTGAACTTATAGCCAAAGCCGTCAGCGCCAATGATAGCGCCAGAATGGATAATGACATTGTCACCGATAACTGTATTGTCGTAGATGACAGCATAAGGATGGATTCGGCAGTTTCGTCCGATTGACACATTGTTGCCAATGTAAGCGCCGGCCAGTACCGCCGTTTTATCGCCGATCATGGCGTATTCGCCTATGACGGCATAGGAGCCGATAAACAGTTCGCGGCCTAATGTTACCGTGTCGTCGATGATTGCTTGATCGGCAATTTGGCTGTTATATGCCTTAGCAGGATGTAAGCGTCCAACAGCTTTAATGAAACTCATTTCCGGATCGGCGCAGATAAATAAAGCTGTGTTTTCTGGAATGTTATCAACGAGAAAACCTTCTGCAATAAAGCAAGCCGTCGCGGTCGAATCTTTTATATACCGGGCGTACTTTGCGTTTGTTAGCTGCGTTACCTGGCCTTTTTGGGCGCAGGTGATGTCCGCCGCAGAGTAGACTAAAGCAGACGGATCGCCGCCCTCAATCCGGGCATCACATAAGGCTGCAAGTTCTTTTAATGTAATTGGCATAGGGGTTCCTGTCGTTATTTTTCGCTCCTAGTGTAGCAAATTTACAGTGTGGTTTGCGCTAGGGGGTGTGAAAGTATTACCCAAATCAGGATAAAAAATTATTAACCACAGAGAACACGAAGGGCGCGAAGAAAACTCAACATTTCTTTAGCTTTGCCGACCTTTGCCAAAATTGCGTTTTTTAAAGGGATTGTACTAATATTGGAGACGGACATCATTTACTAACATTCAACTTAAAGGAATAATAATGGGTCGTAGCCCGCTATTTCGAAAACTGGTTCTCGCCCTGCAAACGGCCAGACGGGAAAACCTGAAAGCACAAGACTTGCCGCTGCCATTACCTTACAGTGCAAGCAACTGGACACGGCGAAATTTCATCAAGACAACAGCCGCCGTTGGCGCGGCCGGCTTGGCCAGTGGTTGCCTGTCTTTTCCTGGTGACGCAGAAGCGGTGCCTGCTACGCCCAGCATTGCCATTATAGGTGCCGGAATCGCCGGGTTGAACGCGGCTTACCAGCTCAAAAAAGCGGGCCTTTCCGCGACGGTTTATGAAGCCCGGTCACGTATAGGCGGGCGTATGCTTTCTGCTAATATGGGTAGTGGCCTGATTGTTGATTTAGGCGCCGAACTCATCAATACCGATCATGCCGATATGTTGGCGTTGGTAGAAGAATTAGGCATCGAATTGTTTAATAGAGTGGAAGATGTAGCAAATTTACCTTACCCCAGGGAAGCTTATTACTTCAATGGTGTTAGTCACAGCGAATCGGATTTGGCTGATGACTTACGTCTAATCGCTGTACAGATTACGTCAGATGCAGCGCTGCTCGACCAGGATTGGGGGGCTTATGCCCCTCAATTTGACAGGCTTTCTGTAGCAGATTATCTGGCCTTACATACGGACAAAATCAACAAGCCTTATATTTTTGCGTTGTTTAAGGATGTTATCCACACCGAATTTGGGGTTGAACTGCATGAATCTTCAGCCATACAATTCATACTTGTCCTGCCTATCATTGATGGGCAATCCGTTGAATTGTTGAGTTACAGTGATGAGGTTTTCTCCGTTGTCGGCGGCAGTGCCCAGATCACTGATGCACTTGGCGTAAAATTGGCGGGGCACATCCAGTTAGGGATGAAGCTGACAGAAATAAAAAAACGGGCGGCAAAATTTCGGCTCACTTTTGCCAACCAGTCAACAGTGGATGCAGACATAGTGATTGTTGCCATTCCTTTCCCCGTTTTGAGCGGTGTTTTGATTAACGCGCCGTTGCCCAACCTGCTGCGCCGCTTTATCAATGAAGCCAAATTGGGATCAAACGAAAAGGTCATTGGCAGCTTCACCAGCCGTTTTTGGCGACAAGTGCAGGGATTTACCAGTGCAGCCTGGACTGATTTGGGCTTTTCTGAAGTGTGGGATGCAACACAGCGGCAGCCGTCACGACCTGACGGAGCGCTTAATTTTTTCTTGGGCGGCAATCAGGCACGTCAGTTAGGAAACATCAGTGATGCCACTAATCTGGGCAGTCAATTCGTATCCGGGCTAAATGACTTTATCCCTGGCGCTGCGGATGCGGCCACGGGTCAGTTTATTAAAACTGGTTGGACAAAGAACCCGTTAACGACAGGCGGCTATGCGAATTATAAACCTGGGCAGTTAACCCGGTTTGGAAGTTTGTTCTGGATAGAATCCGATATTCAGGATGAACGTCAACAGGTTAACGCCGGACATTTGATATTTGCCGGAGAACACCTGAGCGATGCTTATTATGGTTTCATGAACGGCGGCGCACAAACAGGACGGTTGGCCGCGAATCTGGTCTTGGAAAAAATAGGGGCAGCGGCGTAAAACTGAAATTTAGGGCAGGTAAGTAAAAATGAATACCTAATTTAAAAACCTGAATTAGAGAACTTGATTGGCAACTGAAGCAAAAAAGTGCGTCATACCCGCCAGGAAGCGGGTATCCAGTGCCATGGACGGCAAGCTCCGAGCCAGCCATGGGGCCTGGATTCCGGCAATCCCGGAATGACGGCTTTTAAAACAGAAGGGAGTCGCTATTTTTGCGAAAGCTTGTTTTGGGCATGAGCGCCAAGGATGGCGTGAATGCAGCAAATGCAGGAGCGATTTGTCGTCCCAGCCCAAGCAAGCGGCAAAAACTTAACGCGACCGC
>NZ_JBKKBJ010000161.1:0-10453 GCF_046714055.1 Methyloglobulus sp.
GGTTTAGGCCTTTGGTGACGGCGTGGGAAATAACCGCTTGCCGCTTTTCCTTGAGCAGTTCGATCAGTCGTTGCTGTTCGGCAATCAGCGCGTCAATCTTCGCGGTTTCGCGGTCGAGGAAGGCGGCAATGGATTGTTGTTCTGAGTCTGGTGGAAGTAAGCATTTTGCATTCTCAATTTGCTCAACCGACACTGCTTCATAAGTGCTGCCAGTTGCAACAGAGAAAAGCTCACATTTAATTATTTCTAGCCCATGTAAAAGATAGCGCTGTGAATTATCTGCAATTGGAGTTATGGCACAGAGTCCCCTACCTATCCCATAAAACTGGTCTGCTACGTTAATTGCTCCAACAGGTGCTCGAACAGAAAACAAAATATCATTTACTTGAGCGAACTTGTTTGAAACTAAGCAGAAATGCCTAGGTGATGGATAAATATCCCCAAAGTCAGCATTTCCTTGCAGAAAAGGGATTCCCTCGCCATCTTGATTGCAGTCTTGTGAACTTGGTGATTGTCCCATGTTAATTTTCGCAACATTTTTGATGCGCTTAACATCCCAATGCTCCGGCATCTCCCCCAGCCATTCCACGCCACTTTCCTTGTAGCTTCCGTAACGCAGGAAGCTCATAAGCCCGCACCCCCTCTCCCCCGACCCCTCTCCGCAACTGTTCCAGACGTTGCCCTACCTCCTGCATCCATGCAGTCGTCCCGCAAGGGGAGGGGGGAGTTTTGGGCTTCGATTTGATTGGGGCTGATGTTTTGCATTATCGCGTTTTGTTCTTGTTGTGGATCAAATCGCTATTGAACGTCAGGTTCACGAAAAATATTATTCGGCGCTATAGCCCCTCTCCCTTGATGGGAGAGGGGTTGGGGAGAGGGTGATTCTAAACACTCTCGGCAAACCTCAACAATCCTTTCCAATGCCCCTTCAGAATTAGCCAGAATGTCATTATTCCAAAACCGTAAAACGGTAAAACCCTGGCTCCTCAGCCAACCGTCGCGGCGTGTATCGTATTCAGTCTGCCCGGTATGATGCCCACCATCGGCTTCAACGATGCAACGCGCTTCAAAGCATACAAAATCTACGATATAAATCCCAATAGGTTGCTGCCTTTTAAATTTGAAGCCCTGTAAACGATGGGCACGCAGATGAAACCAGATCAGGCGCTCACAGTCGGTGGCGTTTTTGCGTAGATCGCGGGCGCGTTCAGTATTCATTGCAGGCATCTCCAATATTTCAATATTTCGGCACATCGCCCAACCATTCAACACCACTATCCTTGTAGCATTCGTAACGCGGGAAGCTCATTGGCTATCTTCGATTTTAGTTAAGCCTTTTCTCGGAACGGATAGCTGGACACGGTATTGTTTCATCAGATTTTTGGCTTGTGCTTTAATCGTCTGCGAACAACCCTTCTTGTAACCTTCAATCAGCATGGACGTTTGTACCGCCTGAGCAATCTTCTTTTCTAAATAGGGCGTAATTTGCATAGGCGACTCTTTATTCATGGTCAGATAATCCGGTCTTCTGCTTGAGCGACAAGATCAAAGTCATAGGCAATGTCGGTGAAGCGACAAACCCATGATACTCATAGAACGCTTTTGCCTCGACTGACAGTGCATGGACAAGCAAACCGCGTATGCCAAGAATTCCAGCCGCTTGCGCCGTGCGAATGACGGCATCTTGCAGTAAAGCAGCCCCAAGCCCTCTGTCTTGACAGGATCTATCAACCGCCAGACGGCCAAGAATGGCAACCGGAACTGGATCGGGCATGTTGCGACGGATTGAAGCGGGGGTGTTGTTTAATTCCAGTGCGCCAGAGGCGAGACAATAATAGCCGACAACCTTTTTGCCATCGGTCACAACGTAGGTGCGGGACGCGCCATTGATTTGATTAGGGTGCGCCCGCCTCTTGAGCCAGTCATCAAGGCTATCAACACCACAAGCAAAGTCATCAAGCTGATAATCCGCTGTCAACAGAGCGGGTGCAGACAGCACTAGACATCCCAAGGTAAGGTAGCCGCCATTAACCGTTCAAACCCATCACCGCTGGGCGGACGGTCAAGAACTTCAAGAAAATGCGCGTAAGTTTTCTGGTCAACCCGGACAAGGGCTTGGTCGAGTAGGGATTCTTCCGCCGCACGTCGAGCGGCATCAATCATAAAATCAGAGCGCGTCTTGCCTTGTGCTTTTGCAGCCCGGTCAATCAAAGCGCGAATATCACTGCGGACGCGTAGATTAACCGCATGGGTTGGGGTGTCGGTTGTCGGTTGGCTGTTAGGCATGGGAAGCTCCGTATATTTTTTAAACTCTGTCAATCATACACCATAAAGATACACGGTGTGTATCTGTTTTGTTATCGGCGTTTACGCTGACAAACCCGCAATCATCCTCAGAATCTTATCCGTACATTGCTTCAAGTCCGCGTCTATTGCGGCCAATTCACGCGGCGGCTCGAAGACGTAGAAATGACGGTTGAACGGGATTTCATAGCCAACTTTGGTTTTGTCATGGTCTATCCATGCATCCGGCGACTCACAGGGATGTAAGGACGACTGCAAGGATGCAGGAGGTAGGGCAATGTCGGGAGCAGTTGCCGGGTGCGGCGAATTGTCTGGAACAATCGCCGCCACATGGGGCAGCACTTCGTGCTTGAAGTAGGTTTCCACGTCTTCACTGAGCGGTACGTTTTCGGTATCGCGTAGGCTGGAATCCGGTTGCGGCTTGCCTTTCAGCTTACCTTTTCCACCGAGAATGATTTTTCCGTTTTCATCCCGCAAGGGGCGTTCAACCGTGATGGTGCGATAGCCGAAGTCACTGTTCTTGAAGATTTTGGAAATCGGTTTCTTGCCCTCGCTGGCTTCGATGTTGTGCCCAAACAAGCGGGTAATTTCAGTGATATGCCCGTCCGATAGCTCTTTGCGTTTTGAGCCAAGGCTTTTCCGCATTTTCTGCCAGAAGCCACTGGCATCAATCAATTGCACCGTGCCTTTGCGATGCGCCGGTTTGCGGTTTGAGAGTATCCAGACATAAGTGCTAATGCCTGTGTTGTAGAACATATCCGTGGGCAGACCGATAATCGCTTCCACAAGGTCATTCTCCAACACGTAACGGCGGATTTCGCTTTCGCCCGAACCTGCCCCGCCCGTGAACAGGGGTGAACCGTTGAGGATAATGCCAAAGCGGCTGCCGCCATCATTAGATGGACGCATTTTGCTGATGAGATGCAGCAGGAACAGGAGAGAACCATCCGACACACGCGGCAAGCCTGCGCCGAAACGCCCGTTAAAGCCTTGTTGTTCATGTTCCTTGCGGACTTCTTTTTCTACCTTCTTCCATTCCACACCAAAGGGTGGATTGGAGAGCATATAGTCAAACTTAAGGTGTGGGTGGCCGTCGTCTGAAAAGGTGTTGCCGAAGGTGATATTGGCGACATTCTGGCCTTTGATCAGCATATCGGCTTTGCAGATGGCATAGGATTCCGGGTTGAGTTCCTGCCCAAACATCGTGAGGCGAGCTTCGGGATTATGTTCTTCCAGATATTCGCCAGCGACCGACAGCATCCCACCTGTTCCCGCTGTGGGATCGTATATGGTGCGGACAACGCCCGCTTTTGCCAACACGCTATCATCTTCGATGAACAGCAGGTTGACCATCAGGCGGATCACTTCACGCGGGGTGAAATGTTCCCCTGCGGTTTCGTTGGAAATCTCGGCAAACTTGCGGATGAGTTCTTCAAACACCAAGCCCATTTGACTGTTGCTGATTTTATCGGGGTGCAAATCCACATGGGCGAAGCGTTCCGTCACTTGATACAGCAGGCCGGATTTTACGAGTTTGTCTATCTGGGCATAAAACTCAAAGCGCTCGAATATATCCCGCACCGCTTCGGAAAAGCCTTGGATATAGGAAAACAGGTTTTCCTTGATATGGTCTTGGTCGCCCATCAGCTTTTTCATATCCAAGGGCGAGGTGTTGTAGAAGCTTTGCCTTGCTTTGCGGAGCAGGAACGGATCGGCATTCAAACCGATTTTCTGTTTGTCTTCATATTCGGCCAGCACAGCGGCTTTGGTGGATTCCAAAACGCAATCCAAGCGGCGTAACACAGTAAATGGAAGGATTATCTTGCCATAGTCAGATTGTTTGTAATCGCCCCGGAGCAGGTCAGCGACTGACCATATAAATGCGGATAATGCTTGTTGGTTCATGCAACCTTCGGTCAGTTATTATGTTTTCGAGTTCGTGAATCTTTCAATAGATACAATTATGGAACATCTTATTTTACAATTTGAACTAATCTAAAAAGTCTAAGTAGACCATCATTGTCAATGGCTCAATTCTACTGCCCTGACAATTTGTGCGAAAACTGCGCAAATATCTAGTTTCTATTTTATAACAACCGGCCTATTCGGGAGTTCGTTAGTATTTTCTAAATTGGCCGGAAAGTAAATCGACAGTAAGGTTGTAATTGCTTCAATACCTTGTACAGAACCTTGCTGAAAATCACCTTTAGCAAACTCGTTTTGCATAATCTGGGCAATCTTGTCCCATTCGGATTGAGCCACACACTTGTGTATGCCCCGGTCGGCAAGTATGTGGACTTCCCGGTCTGCTAACAGGATATAAATCAGGACACCATTGTTTTCCTCGGTATCCCATACCCTCAGGTTGGAAAAAACGTCGGTGGCACGCCGACGTGCGGTCATGCCATGCCATACCCATCCTGGAGCTAACGAATTTTCAATTGCAAACCTCAGTTCGCCCCGGTGTTGGGATTCCGAGCGTTTGACTGCTTTTTCAATATCCTTAAGCACTGCCTCAGGAAACGGCAAGCGCCACCGCCAAGGTGGTATGAAAGCATGGGTTAGCCAGCGTTTGATTGTCACCATGAGCCGGATGCGCCTCCGCCGCCAAAACCACCGCCGCCGCCACTCCAGGAGCCTCCTCCACCGCCACCGCGATAATAGCCCCCTCCCCCATTCGACCAGCCACCGCCTCCACCTGTGTGGCTGGCGCTAGTCAGGAAGAAGACAATAACGCCGACCATGATTGCGCCAATACCAAAGCCCAGCAATAAAGAGGCAATGACACCACTGCCAAGACCTGCAACCAGTCCTCCGGTGGCACGCCCAAACATTGAGGACAACAAAGAACCCGCAAATAATCCAGCAAATAACAGGAATATAAATCCGCCTTCGTTTTGCTGCGAATAGCCCTGTTGCGCCGGTGCAGGTAGCTGTTCCCCTTCTATCAAACCTATGATCTGATCGACTCCGGCATCAATCCCACCGACAAAATCCCCATTTTTGAAATAAGGTGTGATGGTTTCTGCAATGACTCGCTTAGCGACAGCATCGGGGATAACGCCTTCCAAACCATAACCGACTTCCAGCCGCAGTTTCCGGTCGTTTTTTGCAATGACTAGAATAAGGCCGTCATCGACACCCTTACGGCCTATGCGCCATAAGTCAGCGACTTTAATACCGAATTCGGCAATATCCTCGGGTTGTGTGGTCGGGACGATGAGAACGGCTATCTGACTGCCTTTTTTCGCTTCAAATGCCGCCAGTTTACTTTCCAGTGCCTGTGCCTGTCCTGCGCTGAACGTGCCAGCAAGGTCAGTAACCCGACTTGATAATATCGGAACTTCGACAAACGCCCAGGCCGGGGTGAACGGGCACAAAAAAAGCAGCCAGAATCCCAACCACAACCCGGCAGAAGCGGTTCGATAATAGTGCCCTGGAATTCTTGAGTACACTGCTTTATTGGGTTACCGCTTTAGAAGGTTCGGGTTGCACGACAGGAGGCGGAAGCGTCATAGTCTGCGGCGCTGGAGTTGCAGGTGCCGGAACCTGAGCGGGAACAGGAGTGCCGAAATCGACCTTGGGTGGCACAGCAATCGCCTGTTCATTTTCAACCGTAAAACTGGGCTTAACCTTGTGTCCAAACACCATCGCCGTCAGGTTGGTTGGAAATGACCTCACGGTAATATTGTATTCCTTGACCGCACCGATATAGCGGTTACGGGCTACGGTAATGCGGTTTTCCGTACCTTCAAGCTGGGCTTGCAAGTCGCGGAATAAGCCATCGGCTTTCAGTTGCGGGTAATTCTCCGCTATCGCCAACAGCCGCGAAATAGCGCTGGTCATTTGGCCTTGGGCGGCAATGAATTTTTTGAAGGCTTCTTCATCATTCACCAACTCGGGTGTAGCTTGAATCGAGCCAACCCTGGAACGGGCATCGGTAACTTGGGTCAATACTTCTTTTTCATGGGCCGCATAACCTTTGACCACATTCACCAGGTTGGGCACCAAATCGGCACGACGCTGGTATTGGTTTAACACTTCAGCCCATGCGGCTTTTATGTCCTCATCCGAGGATTGCAAAGTGTTATAACCGCAACCGGATAAGGCGAGTAACACCAGTAAAATTAAAGGATATTGATAGAGCCGGGTATTACTGAAAGTCATTTTTCTCACTCCATTTTGCTATTAAAAAAAAATTTAGCAACATCTAAAGCGAAAGATACACCGAAACGGAAGCTAATACAAAATTAATCATCCATTTTGGATAGCTGACTTTTTACTTGGGATAACGCTGTTTGAAACAAGTCTGGTTGATCCGTCTGTAAGGTTATGGCATCTGTTTCCCGCCGCAACCAGGTAAACTGGCGTTTGGCTAATTGGCGTGTGGCGGCAATGCCCTTCTCCACCATCGTTGGCTTATCGTATTCCCCGTGGAGATAAGACCACACTTGCCGGTAACCCACTGCCCTTATCGAAGGCATATTTTCGCTTAGGTCGCCACGGCTCAGCAGCTCTTCCACCTCTTCAATAAACCCCTGTTCCAGCATCTGCGTGAATCGTCTGGCAATGATGTCGTGCAAGGTTTTTCGCTCCTTTGGGGCAATAATCAACTTGATTTTTTGATAAGGCATATCTTTTTGTTGAGCATCAGTAAAATAAGCGGTCAATGGCTTACCGCTGATTTCGTACACTTCTAATGCGCGTTGGATGCGTTGTGGATCGTTGGGATGGATTCTGGTGGCTGATTCCGGGTCAATGCTTGCCAGCCGTTGATGCAATGCTTCTTTCCCCAAAGTTTTTAACTCTTCATCGAGCTTCGCCCTGATAACTGGATTAGCTTCTGGCAGTTGGGCAAGCCCACCGCACAGGGCATTAAAATACAGCATGGTGCCACCAACCAGTATCGGGATACGCCCACGCTGATGTATTTCATCCATCAAGGCCAGGGCCTTATTACGGAATTGCCCTGTAGAAAAAGTTTCCGCCGGATCGAGAATATCAATCAAGTGATGAGGTATGCCCCCTCTCTCCGACAGCGAGGGTTTTGCAGTGCCTATATCCATGCCCCGGTAAACCAGGGCTGAATCAACACTGATAATTTCGCCAGCTAGCGTCTGAGCCAATTGCACCGACAAAGACGTTTTCCCGGAAGCCGTCGGCCCCATCAGGAAAATGGCTGGGGGGTAGGCATTTTTTTGCATTATTCAGCAAGTAGCCTCGATTTAACACAGTGGAATCGAGGACATGGAGCGCTTAATTCCTCGATTCCGTTACACTTCATCGAGGCTACTCGCTACACAAGTTATAGCACCGTCATTCCGGTAGGGATCGGCGGCGAGGATTCCATATCCTCTTCCGCACTTCCTCCATCCATGGAGGTCGCCGGAATCCAGAACACAAGGATGTGAATAACCGATCAAAAAAGTTCCATACAGCAAAAAAACGGTTGGCATTATTTGGCATTGCCATCCATGGCTTCTGGATCTCGGCATTCCCTGCCGAGATGACGGGTTTTGTGTAGACCTATGCCTTAAGTAATAAGACTCCAACTTATTGCCCACGCAGAAAAAACTTGTCCAGATCACTTGTCGATAATTCTACCCAGGTCGGCCTGCCATGATTACATTGCCCGCTGCGTTCGGTTTGTTCCATGTCCCTGAGCAACGCGTTCATTTCATCAATACTTAATCTTCGATGCGCCCGTACCGCGCTGTGGCAAGCGATGGTACCCAGGATATGATTGCCGTGATCCTGCATCCGGTGACTTAAGCCGTGCTGGACAAGATCAGCCAAGACATCCCGGATCAAGGATTCCACATCAGAATGGCCCATCAGCGCCGGTACGGTACGAAGCACGATAGTTTCTGGTCCGGCGCGATTAAACTCAAAACCCAAACCAGCAAAAAACTCAGAGGCTTGTTCCGCAAGTTCAGCTTCCGACGGGCTCACATTGATTTTAATGGGCAAAAGTAAGGGTTGGCTAGGCACTGCACCTTGTTGGGATTGTTGTTTCAAGCGCTCATAAACGACTCTTTCGTGGGCGGCATGGGCATCCACCAGGATAATGCCGTTACGGGTCTCCGATAGGATATAAATATTATGTAAATGGGCAATCGCGAAACCTAAAGGTGGCATTTCCTGATGCTGCTGGTTTCCCTGCTCCGGTTTTGGCGCGGTTCCAGAATACAGCTTGGCGTAAGCCTGAATCGTTTCCTCAACCTGAAAAGGGAGCGATGACTGTGATGATGGCTGATATGTCATGTAAGTTGGTTTGTTATCAGCCGCCCTTTCGTTTCTATCCCTAGGAGCAACTTCTTTCTGCTGGATGACGGGATTGGCTGTGTGTTGATTGGGCCTTACCTCAGCCAATGACCGGTGCAATGCCGAAAACAAGAAATCATGCACGAGCCGCCCTTCCCTAAACCTGACTTCCAGTTTTGCTGGGTGTGCATTGACATCAACTAAGCCGGGGTCCAAAGTAAGATACAAGACAAACACCGGATGCCTGCCATGAAACAAGACATCTTGAAAAGCCTGCCTGACCGCATGGGCGATCAGCTTATCCCTTACCAAACGGCCATTCACATAGAAAAACTGCATATCTTGTTGGCTACGGGAGAAGGTAGGCAACCCTACCCAACCCGCTAGTTGCAGACCGGATGATGCGACATCGATTGTTATTGAATTCTCCAAAAAGACTGAGCCACAAATTCCCGCCACTCTTTGATGTTGTTCAGTTTCAGTTGTGGCCTGCTGGAGTTGGAAGATTTCCTTTTGATTATGCGACAAGGAAATGCCAATATCAAAACGGCTAAGCGCCATCCTTTGGATCAATGCCTCAATATGGGCAAATTCTGTCTTCTCCGTTTTCAGGAATTTGCGCCGGGCTGGCGTGTTATAGAATAAGTCCCGCACATCAACGGTCGTACCCTTGGGATGAGGGTCGGGTTGCAGGTCAAAACCTTGCTCGGAACCGTCAGCAGCAACTTGCCAGGCACAATCTGCTTCAGCCACCCGGGAAATTAATGTCAGCCGTGAAACGGAACTGATACTGGGCAAAGCCTCACCACGAAATCCCATACTGGCAACGCGCTCAAGATCCTCGAACGAAGCTATCTTGCTGGTTGCATGGCGGGACAGCGCTAAAGGTAAATCCTCTTTGACTATGCCACAGCCGTCATCCCTAATTCGGATACGCCGGGCGCCGCCCTGTTCTATATCAATGTCAATACTGGTTGCACCCGCATCAAAGCAGTTTTCAACCAGTTCTTTAACTACTGATGAAGGCCTTTCGACCACTTCACCCGCAGCTATTTGGTTAATGAGATGGATGGGGAGTACCTGAACGCGCATAGTTCGGCCTAGAATAAAAGCATCATTCTATACGACCGGATGCGGACTGGGTAGTTTGCAGATAGAGATTTATTGCATACGATTGTGTTAAAAGGGTAACACCACACAGGACGGGGTTTTATCCTGGTTACGGTATGTTTGAGTTCTCCCCTGAGAATTATGACGATATCCTTGGTTCAATGTTGACGTTGCCTGAAAAATAAGGGCGATAGGTCTGTGGGCTTATGCCGATAAAAAGCGGGCAACCTTAAGGAAAAGTTGGCGCCTCGGGCCATAAGGCCAATGTGTTGGCACTGGTGACAGGCACAGTAATTGCCCAAATCATTACTGTTGACATCCCGCCTATTCTTACGCGTTTATTGTCCCCGCCTGCATTTGGTGTTTTTGTCGTTTATCTGTCAATTGCTCGGCAGTGGCCCTATACTTTAGCGATTGCGGTCAGTTTTTTTATAATTTTTGGTTCAGTGGGAAAAAGGCCAAAACACTGTGCGTCAACCATGAGCCTGAGGGCTAAAACCTAAACGATGGGAACGGATACGGATGAACAAGATATTTTTTGACAAAATAATCGCAATTGGGCGTTCAGTAAAAAACTGCTTGAACATAAGCAATTATGAACAGGAAACAAACTTAAACCATAAATTAAAAGGGATATATTCCCATAACCAGGCACCTAAAGCGGCCAAGCTGGACAAAAATCAGGCCAGTGAGATTCGCTCCTATTGGAAAAGCTTCAATATCAAATGCAGCTTATTGTGGCATCAAGCATATATCGCAGTAAATGAAACAATGG
>NZ_JBKKBJ010000162.1:0-4511 GCF_046714055.1 Methyloglobulus sp.
CTCCCAGAGGGAGAGGGAATTGCCTCAACCCAATTCTTTAGCGGCATCTTCAGTCCGGGAAAACACCTTGCCGGGCTTGAGTTGTTCAAGAAAATCGGTTTTGCCCAGTTATTCCAGGAACAGGTTACGGGCTATTTTGCCTAGCCCTCAGCTTGGCGTCCAGTCCAGTATGGCGAGCCCTCCGGTTAAGCCGAGTGTCGCCAGCACCAAAAAATAGGGCCCGAAAAACCACATTATGATCGGCAAGCCAAAAAAGAAGGCGCGGGTCCCAAACCTATAGTAGCTGCCGGCCTTGTTCAAGTAGGCGCAAGTTTGATGATATGGCCTCCTGTCTTTCGACGTGTCGCCAGGAAGGTTTATCATATAACCGACGTGATTGAAGTAGCGTATTGCCATGGAAAAGAAGTGAAAAGCAATCGCAAAAACAAGTAGCAATAAACCCAGCTTTATTTGCCATAACACGCCGGATGTTGCGCCGTCTATGCCTAAGGGATGCCTAGCGAGCGCCCATTGGCCTATTTTTTCGCTGATGTTTAAGGTGCCGATGATCAACAGCACGGCAGTCGAAGCCATGAAGTTGGCGGCTATGACCGAGTTGCGGATCGTTTGGATGGCAAGAATGTCCATTTTGCCGCTGTTCATGACCATATCCACCCATTGTTCACGTATCCTGGCATTGTGTGCATGTACGCAAGAATCCGGTATGCGGCGGGTTCGCCGACCTAAATAAAGATAATAAGTCAGTATCAATAGGCAACTGACTGCAAAAGCAATAATATCGTATGACATGCAACTGCCTCCTTTTTGATGTGTGCAGAAATCCAAGCTCCAATTGCCATTAGGTTAAGAAAGAAAACTCCCTCTCCTGCTGGAGAGGGTTGGGGTGAGGAGATTAAAATCAATCCCCCTCATCCTAACCTTCGCCCTCCAGGGATGGAGTAAGTGCGGCAACGGATAGGGAATCCGTGCCGTCTCCCTCAAGGGAGAAGGGATTGCATCGCTTAACCTAATGGCATTGACAGAGAGTGGAAATGCGTTAATTATTTTCCACATTCATTTGCTGCGCTTGATACAAGCCAACGAAATCCTGAAAACTCAGCGTGGCAATCAGATTCATATCATCGTCAAGCACTTCATATAAAACACCATCACTACCTCGGATGCTGAAAAAAACGACAACATCTTGGTCGCCGCCACCTTCCCGATGCGGTTCATCACTGGCAGGGCTACACGTATAACTGCCGACTGGCCTGATTTCCTTAATCTTGCCATTGGGTTCATATAAGCGATGCTCGCCTTGGATAACGAACGTATTGTTGTGTACCTTATGCCTATGAAGGACAATTTACTGGTTTGCTGAAAATTTGAAAAGCACATCGGCGATTTTATTTGCTTCATCTATATCGAGTATGGAATAAACCAAATGCTCGAAATCGCCAAGCCTGTTCCAACGGATGTTTCGGTCATCAAACAAATATGATTCCACGGGTTCTCTCCTAAATGGGATTGAAAAAACGCCTAATGTATAGTTCCCACGCTCGAGCGTGGGAACGATATAAATCCCTAACGCTTATCCTTCCTTCATAAACTTCTTGGCATAACATTCCAGATGCGGAATATCAATCCGCAAGCCTTTAACCATGATGTGCCAGTACAAAAACGGGAAGCCGAAAGTTTTGCCCCACCACCAGATAGACCGATTTTCCCTTGGATCAATGAAAGGGAATGATGGCGTTACCTTACCATCATAAGCAAATTCTGCCAGCATCACGGCATTGAGCGACGTGGTCAACGGGCAAGAACCATAGCCGTCATATTTTTCCGCAACCGCTTTGGCATTCATCACGTTAAGGATGTTATCGACCACGATAGGCACTTGTTTGCGGACGGCGGCGGCGGTTTTGGCATTGGGTGTCGAAGTGGCATCGCCAAGTCCGAAAATATTGGGGTACTTGTTATGTTGCAAGGTTTTTGGATGCACATCCACCCAGCCGGCAGCGTTCGCCAACGGGCTTTGTTTGATGAAATCCGGTGCGCTTTGCGGCGGGGTGACATGGATCATGCCAAATTTTTTGGTGGTTTTCTTCTTTTTGCCTTCGCTGTCCATGACTTCAAAAGTCGCTTTTTTGGCTTCTCCGTCAATGGCGACTAGATTGCTGTTAAAATTGGTCTTAATCCCATAATCGGCAACCACTTTGGTCAGCGCTTTGGCAAAAAACGGTACGCCAAACATGCTGGGGGTTGCGGTGAAAAATTCGATGCTGAATTTATCCAGGATGCCTTTTTTGCGGAAGCGGTCGGCAGCCAGGTACATGATTTTTTGCGGCGCCCCCGCGCATTTGATGGGCATGGGCGGTTGGGTAAACAGTGCCGTACCTGATTGCAGGTTTTGGATACATTCCCAGGTGTATTCCACGGTGTCGGGAGAGTAATTGCTACAGACGTTGTTTTTGCCCAGCGTTTCTTTCAAGCCGCTGATTTTGTCCCAGTCCAGTTGCAGCCCAGGGCAGACAACCAGATAGTCATAAGTCACTTTATCGCCGGAACGCAGGGTTACGCTGTTTTCTTCCGGTTGGAATGTTTCTGCATACTCCTTGATCCAGGTGACGCTGGGGTGGATGAGGTCTTTTTCGTTTTTGGTGGCTTGTTTCAGCGTGTAAGCGCCGCCGCCGACGATGGTGAAGCCGGGCTGGTAATAGTGTTTTTCAGATGGTTCAATCAAGCCAATGGCTATCGATGAATTTTGCCGGCGCATGTTGTTGGCGACAGAAACGCCAGCAGCGCCGCCGCCGACGATTAAAAGGGTAGTGTGTTGTTGTGACATAAATCCTCCAGTTTGTGTAGTTATAGTTTTTCGAGAGCATTCCAAGACAGCCTGAATCTCTCAAGAATGGGTTTGCCAAAACCAAATACTACTTAGATGCTGATTTTGGCCGGATTAATCTTCCATTTGTTTTTGCAAGTCCATTTTCACCTATAGTTGCTGGCAGTCAACCATTTTTCAATGGCATTACGTTTCAGACGCTTTTTGCCAGGCTTCATATCCGCCAGCGATGGAGAGCACATTCGTATAACCCAGTGTTTTCAGGGTTTGGGCTGCCAGGGCTGCACGTCCGCCCGTGCGGCAGTAGATAAGCACGGGTTTGGATTTATCCGCCAACTCCGGGATATTGCCTATCTTAAATTCCAGGACGCCGCGTGGCAATGGCACGGCTAGCTCAATATGACCAGCTGCGTACTCGCTTTCCTCGCGGGTGTCGATGATGGTAATGTTGCCTTGAGCTATCAACTGCTTGGCTTTTTCCACATTGACTTCGGTAATCTGCTGTTTTGCGGCGGCGACCATATCTTGAGCGCTTATGCCCCCGGATTTTGGCATATCGCCGCCGCAAGTCGCACCTGGTGTTTCTTCTGTTTTCGTTTTTTCTTTAGCTGTTTCCCTCAGGACAATGGCATCCTGACGTTCATTTTCTTCCAGGCCACAATAACGGTTGGCAGGTACGGCTTCATCTATCAGTTTCGGTTTGGGAAGATTGAGATTATTCATAATATCTATGTATTGTTCACGGGTTTTGCCTGCCAGACGCGGGTTGGTGGTGCGTTCCTGCATAATGCTACTCACCCAGCGTTGTTGGTAATCATGGGCTGGATAAACTAGGGTTTCATCGGGTAAGGTAAATAGGCGTTGGGTGATGCTGTCGTAAAGCGCCCCGGCATCACCACCCTGAAAGTCGGTACGTCCACAGCCGCCAATCAACAAGGCATCGCCGGTAAACACGCGGTCTCTCCACAAAAAAGAGATACTGCCTACCGTATGCCCCGGCGTTGCAATAACCTTAAGCTGTTCGCCGTTAGCGAAAGAAAACACATCGCCATCTTTAATCTGGAAATCCGCTGTTTCCGCTCCGCATAAGGCGCTTACGCCCGTTTGTGCGCCCAGCCGTTGGCGCAAAAGGCCGCTGGCGGTGATGTGATCGGCATGGACATGGGTTTCCAACGTATATTTCAGTTGTAGTCCTAGCTCGGCCAGCACGGCCAGATAATCGTCAATATGCGTGTTTACAGGATCAATCAACACGGCATCTTTGTTGACGGGATCAGCAATCAGGTACGTGTAAGTCCAGGTTTCCTGGTCAAATAATTGTTTGAATATCATGATGTCTATCCGGTTGTTGGGTGAGGTTGTTTCTTTACGTTTCTTTAGAATTAAAGCAATGTCTATGCCAAAATCTAATAACTAATGAAACCCATTAATTTAATTGAGTTTTGCAGTTTTAAAATAGTATTTCCTCTGGTTTTTGTTTTATGTTATGTTTCATTGATTCATAAATAGGCGGATTCAACTCCGAAGTGCAATCCTAGTGTTCATGCGGCCTCTTGCAAAAGTCCAGCAAAAAATACCGCATGGGGTGTCTTGTAATTGGGTGTTTTCCGAGGACGGTGGTCGGGCTTATTCATGGCCGCCCCGACATCCCCGTCAGCCGTGTTCCCAAAACGGCTACCTTGGGTAA
>NZ_JBKKBJ010000163.1:0-3972 GCF_046714055.1 Methyloglobulus sp.
GAGACCTTTGCACGGATAACAAAAACCCCGGCTGAATGGTGTGTGCCAATTTTTTCGAATGGGTATAGCCCCCTAATAGGCAATACTCGGCTGAAATACGCATTTAGTACGCCATTTTTCATAAAACCTTGGCCATTTTCCGCCGTTTTGCGTTCATTGGACGGAGCTATCCTGCAAACGCCATCATCTCGGCCTGGACAGCCACGCCCCGCTTGATGTTGTAGGCCATCGGCCAGCATGAACCGGGTTTGGTTGCGCTTAAGGCCCAGCTAACGCGCCTTGCCGATGCCGTAGTGTTGCTTGAGGATGCCAAACACCCGTTCCACGGTGCAGCGGACACTTGGCCACTGGCGGTTTTGGTGTTTTTGCTGCTCGTTCAGCGGCTGGTTGCGCTTGGCCTTGTGCAGGATGCGGTTGGCGGTGCCGCGCTGTGCCAGGAGCCGGTCGTGTTCCGTGCTGGCGTAGGCCTTGTCGGCGTACAGTTGTTGCTCGGTGCGGGTCAGCAGTTTTTTCAGGGACTGCGAGTCATGTTCGTTGCCTGGGGTATAGTCGACGACCTTGACGAAGCCGTCCTCATCCACGTTGATATGCGCCTTATACCCGTAGGTGCCGGTCTTCTTGCCGTTGGCCGCGACCTTGACATTGTAGCCGGCCTCGCTGTCCTGGGTGTTCTCGCCGTCCTTGCCCTTGCGCGGGCGGCTCTGCTTGGCCTCGATGACGGTGGCATCGACGATGACGGCCTCGCCGGCCTTGATGTACAGGCCTTTGGCGGACAGTTGCCGGCTGACTTCGGCCAGCAAGGTGTCCAGCAAGCCCTGTTTGGTCAGCGTGTTGCGGAACCGCCAGACCGTGCTGTGGTCGGGCACGCCTTCGCTTAGCCCCAAGTTAATGAAGCGCCGGAACATCAAGTCCCGCGCCAGTTGCTTTTCCAGCCCAGGGTCACTCAAGCCATACCAGCTTTGCAGCAGCAAGGCCTTGAACATCAGCAACGGCGGCCACGCCGCCTCGCCCTGTTTCTTGGCATGGATGCCCGACATCTGCTGTTCTATTTTCCGCCAATCAATCAACTGGTGGATGCCGTCAAGTTCTTCCAACGCTTCGTGGTGCTTGACTAGGGCATCGCTTAAACTGGTTTGGGCTAGGTTCTTCCAGGACATGGGCTATTGCTCGGACTTTGATAAGGGCTTATTTTACCAGTTTAGGGGCTTGGGTTCACGCAAAGGTCTCATAACATTATTTCAACTCCCAACCGGTTTGCCGGTAAATATTTCTCAAAGCACCTACCGACACGTCCTTATGTGAATGCTGCACGGCCACATGACTTAACTTATCCGAATGCTTGAAAAGCTCTGGGTGGGCAAACAGCTTTATCGTTTGCCCACCATTTGCCCATATAACGGTGGGCAATAACGCTTTACTCACCAGGCTTACCGACAACCTGGCTTAAATTCCGCCATTCTGTCCAATAAATAATTCAAATCCATTTCAGTATGGTCGGCGGATACCTGTAACCTGATTTCCTGCTCGCCTTTGGGAACAACGGGATAATTCAGCCCGGTCACCAGAATATTATGGGCAAATAAATGGGCAACCAGGGCTGATGTTTTTTTCGTATCCCTGATAAAGACCGGCACGATGGGATGTTCACCCGGCAAGGTTTCATAGTCTAAGCGTTCCAGACCGGCCCTGAGAGAAATACTGAAGCCCCGCAGTTTTTCGAGCAAATGAAACCCTTCATGACTATCCAGGATGTTCAATGCAGCCAAAGATGCTGCCGCTTCGGCAGGCGTAATAGGGTTCGAGTAAATATAAAACGGAGACGTTTCGCGCAAGTAGTCTATCACCACCGAACTGGCGACTACATAACCGCCATTAACACCAAGAGACTTGCCCAGCGTTGCAATCAGAATATCCGCCTTCCCGCCAGTCACTTCTTCGGTGCCACGCCCGTTTCGGCCAAAGGCTCCTACACCATGGGAATCGTCAACTATGCTGATAACCCCTTCTTCATAGCCCCCTTCATGATGCTTGCAGCAGGCATCAATCTTGTCGATCCGCGCATGATCACCGCGCATGCTAAAAATGCCGTCCGTCACGACACAAACCCGCTTGAATTGCCCTTGGTTGGCTGCAAGAATTTTATCCAGCACATCGATATTTGCATGGGCATAAACTTCTTTCCTGGCCGGATGGGAAAGGCGAATCGCATTAATGATGCAGCTATGGTTGAGTTCATCGCTGACAACCAGGGTATCTTCCGATATAAACTGGGGCAGAACGCCCATCATCGTCGCATAGGCGGCACTAAATATCATGGCCGAGTCGCGTCCGTGAAATTCGGACAGCCTTGTTTCCAGATCTTTATGCGGCTGATAGGTTCCGCTGATGAATCGGACTGCTCCGGGCCCAGTGCCAAGCTTGTCGGCGGCTTCGGCTTCGGCCTTTATGACTTGAGGGTGCAACGCCAACCCCAAGTAAGAGTTTGAATTCATCCGCAAGAATGCCCTGCCTCCGTATCCTTCAAGTAAATAGCGTGGGCCAAAGCCGTTTTCCGCAGCTTTTATACCGGTGATAATTTTCTCATTACTTTTGCCTAAGCCTTGTTCTTGAATGCTGATTAATTTGGAGTTGAACAACTGTTCTACTTTATCTAGCGACATGATCGTCCCCTTTTATCCTTTGCTCACTGACCGTTATTTGTTCCAGCATATCCTTGACCATAGCAGTCAAATCATACTGGGCCTGCCAGCCCCACTCTGCGCGGGCAGCGTTATCATCCATGTGCCGGGGCCAGGAATCGGCAATCGCTTGGCGGACTGGATCGACGCTGTAACTGACCGTAAAGTCGGGTAGTTGTTTTTGTATTTCCGCCGCCAACTGCTCAGGCGTAAAACTCATGGCGGTGATATTGAATGCGTTACGATGCTTTAAGCATGCACTATCTGCTTCCATAAGCTTGATAGCGGCAGCAATCGCATCGGACATATACATCATATCCAGTTGAGTATCGGCCCGAAGAAAGCAATCATAATGTTGGTTTTTTATGGCCGCATAAAAAATATCGACCGCGTAATCCGTCGTGCCACCACCCGGCAGAGCTTTGTTGGAAATCAGCCCGGGATAACGCAAGCCGCGCGTATCAACACCATATCGATGATAATAGTAGTCGCAAAGAAGCTCGCCCGACACCTTGGTAATGCCGTATAGCGTTTTAGGCCGCTGAAGGGTATCCTGCGGCGTATCGAAGCCGGGCGTTTCAGGACCGAAAGCGCCTATGGAACTTGGAAAAAACACGGCGCAACGGTGCGTCCTGGCAATTTCGAGCACATTGATCAGGCCGTTCATGTTGATGTCCCAGGCCTCGAGCGGTTTTGCTTCGGCAACAACGGAAAGCAACGAGGCCAGATGAAAAATCGAATCGCATTGATAGTCTTCAACGATTTGATTAAGCGCCGAGGCATCGCGAACATCCAGATGGCAATAGGGACCTACCTGCGTCAATTCGTTGGTCTGCTGCCTGTCATGCCCGGTCGCGACTACATTTTCAGCGCCATATTTATCACGCAACGTCTGCGTCAGCTCCACGCCAATTTGACCGGTAGCGCCGGTCACTAAAATCTTCTTCATCTAAACGCTCACCGCTCTGTATTTTTTGTTGTTATGCCCTGCATAAACCCTAGATCCAGAACAAAGATGGAAATGCATACCTGCCTGATAATTATCTATCCAAAAGATAAACCGATAGCCATCACTGAAAAACAGGTTAATGGCCCAGCGCTCACTAATACCCTGTCAACTAAACATAACCCTGCCCTGAAATTGTTTTACAATTTTTTGTTCCATTAAGGCTAACCGCACCTTCCCAATACCGGTAACTGACATTGAGTTCCTGATCGTTTATTAATGGTACAATTTCGACTTCAAGATTCTGGCTGGGCATGGATAACCGCCACTGTGAAGGATGACTAATCT
>NZ_JBKKBJ010000164.1:0-24116 GCF_046714055.1 Methyloglobulus sp.
CAGTGGCCCACAGACACTTCATAAAGATCGACTTCCCTCGGCTTGGTTTTCTTCCGTGCCGACTCCAATACCTCCCTGACCTGCCCAAACTGTTCCCGGCTTATGTCGCTTGGATAGCCCATTCTACTTACCTATCAAAATCTTATAGGATACCCTTAATATTAAATCTTGAACAGGTTCTTAGCGCTTATGGGTATGTTACCTTGCGCCGCAGGGAATATCTTTTATCCCTCTATACCCGGACGTAATGGGATAACGACGATCCCTGCCAAAAGCTCTTGAGGTGATCCGAATGCCGGGCGGCGACTGCCTGCGCTTATATTCGTTCTTATCGACAAGGCTGATCGCCCTGGCGACGTGTTCGCGGCTGAAACCGGCGGCAACGATCTCATCAGCGGATTGATCCCGTTCTACATAACGCTCCAATATGGAATCCAAAAGTTCGTATGGCGGCAAGGAATCTTCATCGACCTGGTCGGGCGCGAGTTCAGCCGATGGCTGACGGGTAAGGACGCGTTCAGGTATGACGGGCGATAACGAATTCCTATAACGCGCCAGTTGGTAAACCAGCATCTTGGGGACATCTTTTATCGGTGCGAAGCCCCCCGCCATGTCGCCGTAAAGCGTGGCATAGCCGACGCTCATCTCGCTTTTGTTGCCCGTAGTCAGCAGCAATTTACCTTGTTTGTTCGACATCGCCATCAAGATCACCCCACGGCAACGCGCCTGGATGTTCTCTTCGGTAGTGTCTTTCTTCGTGCCTGCAAAAACCCCGTCCAACATGCCTGTAAACGCATTGATGGCGGGTTCTATTGGGATTGTGCGGTATTTCACGCCCAAGATTTCAGCTTCCAATGCGGCATCTTCGTTGCTCATGTTTTGGGTATAGCGGGAGGGCATCAAAACGGCTTCTACTTTATCACTTCCCAAAGCATCGACAGCGAGAGCCAATACCAGCGCGGAGTCAATGCCGCCAGACAAGCCTAGGATTGCACCACCAAAGCCGTTCTTCCGTACATAATCTTTAATACCCAGCACTAAGGCGTGATAAGCGCTGGTGATGTTATCGTACAAGGGTACGCACTCGCCTTGTACGGGCTTGTTGTCGATAAATTCGACTAAGCCTATGTGTTCCTTAAACTCTTCGGCGCGGTAGATGATTTCGCCCTGGTGGTTTGCGACAAATGATGCGCCATCAAATATCAATTCATCTTGTCCGCCAACTTGGTTGACATAGACCAAAGGGATTTGCGCCGCTTTGACTTGGGAGCAGATGACCGCTTCGCGTTGGTGAATTTTTCCTAAATTGAACGGCGACGCATTCAAGGTCAGCAAAAGCTCCGCTCCTGCCTGTTTGTTCGCATCAATAATGCCCTTTTGCCAGACATCTTCACAGATAGTCAGCCCTATAAATGTGCCGTTAAATTCAAAGACACAGGCTTGATTGCCAGCGGTAAAATAGCGTCGCTCATCAAACACGCCATAATTGGGCAGCGCTTGCTTGCGGTAACATGCCAGCGTAATACCTTGATGCAGTACCACTGCACTGTTGTAGAGCTTGCCATCGGCCAGTTCAGGAAAACCCACCACCAAGGCAATACCATTGACGCTTTCGGCGATGTGATGGATGGCGTTATTCGCTTCTTCGATAAAGTCTGCACGGAACAACAGGTCTTCAGCGGGATATCCGGTCACGATAAGCTCAGGAAAAACGATCATATCCGCGCCTAACCCGTCACGGGCAGCGCTTGCCGCCTTGATGATGTTATCAACATTGGCGGCTATGTTGCCGACCAGGAAATTGATTTGGGCTAGGGCTATTTTGAGTGTCGTAAATTCCTTATTGACTGCCATGTTTATTTACAACACTCTTTGATTGCTACGCCAATATCGGTTGGCGAATTCACCACTTCAACCCCCGCCGCTTTAAGCGCAGAAACCTTTCCAGCGGCGGTGCCTTTGCCGCCTGTAACAATCGCCCCGGCATGGCCCATCCGTTTGCCGGGTGGAGCGGTTTGCCCAGCGATATAGGCTACGACAGGTTTGCTGACATTGTGCTTGATGTATTCGGCAGCCGCTTCTTCATCACTGCCGCCGATTTCACCGACCATGACGATGCCTTTGGTTTGCCCGTCGGCCTGAAAACGACTCAGTACATCAATAAAGTTCATACCGCGAATAGGGTCTCCGCCGATACCGACGCAGGTGCTTTGCCCTAAACCTTCGCGGGTGGTCTGTTGGACGGATTCATACGTTAATGTGCCCGAACGTGAGACGATACCGATAGAACCCGGTAGATGGATTTTCCCCGGCATGATACCGATTTTACATTCGCCTGGGGTAATGATGCCAGGGCAGTTAGGGCCGATTAATAAGGCATCCGAACCTGTTATCGCAGCTTTTACTCTTAGCATTTGCAAGATCGGAATGCCTTCGGTGATACAGACGACAAGTTTTATGCCCGCATCGACAGCTTCCAGGATGGCATCCGCCGCATAAAAAGGCGGCACGTAAATCATGCTGGCGGTTGCGCCAGTCGCGGTTACCGCATCGTGGACGGTATTGAATACCGGCAAACCCAAGTGCTGTTCGCCGCCACGTTCTGGAGTGACGCCGCCGACCAGTTGTGTGCCGTATTCCAGCGCTCCTTGGGAGTGGAATGTGCCTTGTTTGCCAGTAAAACCCTGGCAGATGACTTTGGTGTCTTTGTTGACCAGAATGCTCATGCTACCCCCGCTAAGGAGACAACTTGTTCGGCGGCATGGGCTAAATCGTCCGCTGCATAGAGATTAAGCCCAGTATTGCTCAATAGCTCCCTGCCTGCCTCGACATTGGTTCCTTCCAGGCGGACAACGACGGGCAGGGTGACATGGACTTCTTTCACCGCGGCCAATATCCCTTGGGCAATCACGTCGCATTTGACGATACCGCCAAAAATATTCACCAATACGGCTTTTACGTTGCTATCGGAAAGAATCAGCTTGAATGCTTCGGATACTTTCTCAATACTGGTACCACCGCCGACATCGAGAAAGTTGGCAGGTCTGCCACCTTTAAGCTTGACCAGATCCATAGTCGCCATCGCCAAGCCTGCACCGTTCACCATGCAGCCGATATTGCCTTCCAGGGTAATGTAGTTCAGCCCGAATTGCTGGGCTATATTTTCCCGTTTATCTTCTTGTTCGGGGTCTTTTAGCGCCAGAATGTCGGGATGCAGCGCCAAAGCGTTGTCATCGAAGTTGATTTTGGCATCCAACGCCATTAATTCGCCGCTGCTGGTTACGATCAACGGGTTAATTTCGATCTGGCTGGCATCTTTTGCTATGAATAAGCCGTACATCCCCCGCATGATCTTTTCCAAAGCTTTGTGTTGTTGGCCTTTCAGTCCTAGTGAATAAGCAATAGCACGGCATTGGTAGGCTTGCAAGCCAGTTACAGGGTTGATTATTACCGACTGTATTTGCTCTGGAGAGTCGTGGGCAACCGCTTCAATATCCATCCCACCCGCTGCCGAAGCGATAAAAATCATCCGTTCACTGCTTCGATCCACCAGTAGGCTCAGGTATAGCTCACGTTCGATAGGGTAGGTCCTTTCTATCAGGACTTCATTGACCGGCAGACCCGCCGCATCAGTCTGCTGGGTGACTAATCGGCCACCTAACATTGATTTGCAGATGTCAGTAACCTCAGCGCTGATTTTTGTCAGTTTAACGCCGCCCGCTTTACCCCGTCCACCTGCATGAACTTGCGCTTTAACCACCCAACTTTCACCGCCCAGCCTGTTGGTAATTTCCACTGCATTTTCGGATGTAGCGGTTTGCCTGCCATCAGGAACAGGTATCCCGTATTTCAGGAATAGCTGTTTGGCCTGGTATTCATGGATGTTCATTGATCGCTCCTGTTTTCTGATAATAGCGGTACGATTTGTACCCTGTGTGATTGCACAAGTTTCAGCTATAGTTATGATAACCGACAATTCTGGCTAAGTCCCTGAAAAATGTAATTCTTAATAACACGATGCCCATCAATACCCCAAAGATTATTTACCCTTGCCCTTTTTCCAAAGGCTATGGCATGTCCACCGGACAGGCTTGGCAATTGCTTAAAATTTTTTATATTTATCGCTTTGTCCTCGCCTGTTCGATTGCCTTGCTTTTGTATTTTCGTTTTGAGCCTTTGTCAGCGGGTTCGGTTGACGGCCATTTGTATAAGTACACCAGTCTGGGCTACCTATTATTGACCGTCATTCTCGGCATTTGCATCTTCTGGCGGGTTCTGGGTTACAGCCTGTTGGCGCAGCTACTGATTTTTTCCGACATCTTTATGCTCACCTTGCTGATGTATGCTTCGGGCGGTGTTAAGAGCGGTGTGGGTATCCTGATCGCTGTTTCGATGGCAGCAGGTGGATTATTGATTGGTGGCCGTTGTGCATTGGTTTTTGCAGCCACTGCCAGTTTAGCGATACTGTCGACGGAGATTTATGCCGCCCAGAATCTTTTATTTGCTGAAGCCAATTACACTTATGCCGGTATGCTGGGTGCTTCCTATTTCGCTATCGCGTTGTTGTCTATGGTTCTGGCAAGGCGCTCTGAACAGATGTTAAAGCTTGCCGACCAACAGCGACACACCATCATTCAACTGGAAGAACTTAACCAATACATCATTCAGCATTTACAATCGGGTATTATCATCACTGATGAGCATCAGGTTATCCATATGGCTAACCAGGCTGCATTGCTGTTGGCGAATGTAGCCGATATGCCGGAGAAGCTTGTCGAGATTTCCGAACAGTTATCGCAAACATTTCTAGATTGGTTACGCACACCGGAACAAAATATGGCAATGTTACAGCTATCAGGTGAAACGGAAATCCAAAGCCGTTTTATGACGTTACCGGCTCACCAACAAGTTTTTTTCATGATTATTCTGGAAGATATTGCTTTATACAATCAACGCTTGCAGAAAAGCAAACTGGCTTCCCTGGGCAGGCTGACCGCCAGTATTGCACATGAAATACGCAATCCCTTGGGCGCTATCAGTCATGCCGGACAATTGCTTTCGGAAAACGCCCAGTTAACAGGCCAGGATATGCGCTTGACCAAGATCATCCAAACCAATTCCAGCAGGGTCAACCAAATCATCGAGGATATCTTGAATCTATCTAAAAGGACGGATTCCGCACGCGAAAAAACAGATTTAGCTCGCTGGTTGAGTGATTATCTGGATAATTTTTATATTGAATACCCCGCTGCGACGGATACCTTCAAGCTCTCGTTGGGCAATATGCCAATGTGGGGATTTATCGACCCTGGGCATTTAAAGCAGGTTATGGACAATTTATGCCAAAATGCCATGAGATATGGCCATCCTGAACGAGGGGCGATACTGATACGAGCGCAAAACAGCAGGCATGGGCCTTGTATAGAGGTGATAGATAACGGTTCCGGGATTAGTCCAGAACACCTCAAGCAGCTCTTCGAGCCGTTTTTTACGACATCGGCCAGTGGCACAGGTCTAGGCCTTTATATATCACAAGGATTAGCGGAATTAAACCAGGCAAAATTGAGCTATCATTTAACGGACGAACATCGAAGTTGCTTTAGGCTATGCCTACGGGATGCAAACCTTACCACCATTGAACTATGAAAAAACCACTGGCCTTGATTGTCGATGACGAACCGGATATCCGCGAACTCTTGGAGTTGACTCTGGACAGGATGGAGATTCAAGCCTTTTCTGTCGAGAATATTGGGCGTGCGAAAGTAGTATTGCAACAACAGCTTTTTGATTTGTGCCTGACCGATATGAGGTTACCTGATGGTAATGGTTTAGATCTGGTTGATTACATTCAGAAGATGCCTAAGCCTATGCCGGTCGCCGTTATCACTGCACATGGGAGCATGGATACGGCGATTCAAGCGATGAAAAAGGGCGCTTTTGATTTTGTCTCCAAACCCATCGATTTGGCTGGGCTGAGGCAACTCGTCAGCAGCGCATTAAAATTTTCTGATCCCGATGCGCCTAAAGAACGGCGAACCCGGGGTATCTTGTTGGGCGATTCTTCGGTCATGCGCGATATTCGTTCAAGAATAGACAAGTTGGCGCGTAGTCAGGCTCCTGTTTATATCAGCGGGGAATCAGGGTCGGGAAAGGAATTGGTGGCACGTTTGATTCATCAGCAAAGTGCAAGAAGTGACAAACCGTTCGTTGCGATTAACTGTGGCGCAATTCCCCATGAGTTGATGGAAAGTGAGTTTTTCGGACATAAGAAAGGCAGTTTTACCGGAGCGGTCAGTGATAAGAAAGGACTGTTCCAGGCTGCCGAAGGCGGTACGTTATTCCTTGATGAGGTGGCCGACTTACCGCAGCCCTTGCAGGTTAAGCTGCTTCGCGCTATCCAAGAAAAGAAAATCCGTCCGGTCGGTGAGCAACTGGAAATTCCGGTTGACATTCGACTGCTCAGCGCCACCCA
This sequence comes from Methyloglobulus sp., assembly GCF_046714055.1. Taxonomy (GTDB): domain Bacteria; phylum Pseudomonadota; class Gammaproteobacteria; order Methylococcales; family Methylomonadaceae; genus Methyloglobulus. The sequence continues at coordinate 6,473 of NZ_JBKKBJ010000164.1, forward strand.
TCGTAACCTTGCCGATATGGTAAAGGCGGGTGTGTTCAGGCAGGATTTATACTACCGGATCAATGTCATCGACTTGGTTTTGCCACCTTTAAGGGAACGGGTGGACGATGTACCCGTACTGACAGAACACATATTGACAAAGTTAATTGGCGACAAGAAACCTGCCATTTCGGCATCAGCTTTAGCAGCCTTGCAACGATACCGCTTCCCTGGGAATGTACGGGAACTGGAAAATATCCTGGAAAGGGCATTGGCCTTATACGATGGCGACGCTATTGAAGTGGATGACCTGAATTTACCTTTAGTTGCGAGTCGCGATACGGAACACCCCGATCACGATCCCGCCACGGAAAGTTTGGATGATTATCTTGAGGCTATCGAACGTAAAGCGATTACAACCGCCCTTGAAGAAAACAAATGGAACAGGACAGCAGCAGCGAAACAATTGGGGCTTACATTCAGGTCGTTTCGCTATCGGTTGAAAAAGCTGAATATGGAGGAATAAGGAAAAGGCCAAAGAAACAACTGCACCGGACAGATGATCTATAGCCTTTCTCCACTCTTTCCTGCCCGTCAACCTGTCGGACAGGTCAAAACCTAAGCCTGATATTTTTTCATGCCTTCCAGCTTAATAATTGCGGCTTTTATTTTTGCCTCAACATCAGCATTCAGTTCGTCATTCTTAAAAACTTTTTCCACTAGCTTTTCAGCAACCAGAGCGTCTTTGATCCAGCGTTTAGTAAAACGATAGTTACTGTATGCAGTCGCTACCTCACCTGTTTTTGGATCTTTCAAACCACTGCCTTTGATGGTTCCCGGCGCTACGGGTGCGTCGGCGGTTTTCTTAGCGGCCTCTGGCTTAACGGTCGCTGCCTTGGTGTCCGCAGGTTTAGCTTTCACTGCGGCGGTTTTTGGTTTTTCCACTGCATCTGCCTGTTGCTTAGATTGCGTTGCTGCCACTGCAGATTTCGTAGTAGTGCCGCCTGTCTTCTTTTCATTTACAATGACATAGATAACATAAGCAACAAATAGTGTAGTTAAAACAAACAACCCTTCTGTCATAACAATTCCCCATCTTTATAGATTAATTTTTATTTTGCTATCCCTTATAAACTTATATCGCTAGCAAACCCTATCGCCGTGTCGGAATATAACAGATACAGGCGAATTTGGTAAACCCAATTCGGAACAAATTTCAGGGAATTTACATTTATTTGGCTTCTTGTCAGCGAATGAAACCTTAATTACTGGCTTGGGATATCCAGGCAACCAAGATATATCTATTATTTTGTTTGTTACCGGTTGTGATGCTACTGGTGTAACATCCTCATCATACGCTACTCAACCCCTGTCTTGCAGTGAAGGGTTTATCGGTCTGCCGGTCGAGTTTCTTCAGGAACTTGATGGACCCGTCGTGGCGATGCCGGGGCAGGAGGAACTGGCCAATGACCGTGGCAGTCTTTACATCGAGTGCCGCAAACAGGGTCGTGGTACCGTGGCGCTTATGGTCGTGCGCCGTCGTCCCGCAGTTCCCCGGCCTCATCGGCAGTCTGGGCTGGCTGCAGCCCGATGCCTGGATTTGGCTTTTCTCGTCGACGGAAAACACGATGGCCAACTCCTGCGGGTCTAGGCACAGGCTTACACCACATCGCGCAGCTTTTCGGCGAACGGCGGGCCGTTCGAGACCTTTAAACCCTTCACTTGACGGGGTTTCAGTTGGTGCTGCCGCCCAGTGGAAATGCCGACCTGCCGCGCCATCGTCCGGCAATTCCACTGAGCGGCGGCAACCGGTTTGCCGGTGAGCGCCAAGGCCAGGACTTCCTGGGCTTTCCCGGTTGGCAGGGGCGGTATCCGGGGCGGGCGGGACTTGCCTTTTTTAAGCCCTTCAAGCATCGGCGGGAACTGAATCCCGTTCAACCCAAAACTGCCAAGGAACCCGATGAAATCATAGGAAGCAGCCTCGTTCCTTGTGAGCACTGTGGGGATTAGCGGCGCAATAGATATTCGCCGACGTTAGTACCGATGAACTTGAAGGGTGCACCCAAAAAATGCATGGCCAATACAGCGGTCTCAATGTGCCTACCTGGATCATCGGGGAGCCGCTTGGTACGCCTGGCTTTGACACCAAAACGAGAATATTGAAGGGCCGAACCGTGGGGCTGTCCAGCTAAAGGCTGCCAATGAACCTTCATGGTGGACGGTATGCTGGAGGAATCTTTGGCGCAGTTGGGCAACATGAGTAAGGTGGTGGACGGGCTTCATGTATTGGTGATGCAACGCTGAACCGGGTCGAGCGCTTCTTCCGGGACATTGCCGAGGAGCGCATCCGACGCGGCGTATTTCGCAGCGTCTATGACCCCAAAACGGCGATTCAGGACTATCTCGATCAACCCCCTAAACCTTACCATTGGGTAGCCAAGCCAGAGGCTATCTTTGGCTACAATCGACAAAGATAAAGATATGTTGAGGACATTACACTAGCTTTCCTAAGCTCATTTTGGCGTTTTATGACTGTGGCCTGAGTCGTTTATACATAATCCCAATAATCTAGATTATTGGGAGTCAGCCAACGTTTATTGTATTTGATCGATAACCGGATGAGCGCAAGGATTATGCTAATATGTAAGACCGTTCATTTAGCATTCATCTTAGTTCGTGTAGCCTTAAACCCAAGACCTTCATTTCCAAAACTATGCCCACAAAACTTATACCGCTGGTCTCTACAGCGCTGTTTTATTTTATATTTTACTTGGTCAGCACGTTGAAGTTCGATGTGCAAATAAAAGCTAAGGCTGTGCCTTTAGATTTCTTGCTTCAGCTATTGGTTGCTTACCTTCTTTATGCCTTGTCGAGGCGGTCATCGGTTTTTCTGGTGATTCAAGCTATGTTAATGGGGCTCTTGTATGTTGGGAATGCCATAAAAATCGCTTTTTTTGGCGGACCTATCATGCCGGACGATGTGTTTGCCTTGCGTTCACTGCTATTGATTTTGGAAGGCTGGCGTTTTTTTGCGGCGGCGATTCCTTTGGCCGCTATTACCAGCCTGGTACTCTTCAATTTTACGATGCGGCACTGGAGCGCTTACCTTGCGACGCTTGTTGCCGTGTTGCTAGGCATTACGGTAGTTTATAAACCGGCCATGATCCTGAATCCGATTGACAAGTACACGGGCAATTCAGTGTGGGATCAGCGGTCTAATTATGTATGGCACGGTGCAACCCTGTATACCTTGCAAGAGGGTACGCGTTATTTTGCTTTATCTGATTTTCCGCCCGATATAGATGTTGCCCAGGAGTCTGCCAACAGCTTATTGGAAGCGCTCCCCGATAATAACCCAACCGGGGTTGAAAAAACTTTTACGCCGCGTAATATCCATTTGGTTTTGCTGGAATCATTCTGGGATCCAAACCGGTTAAAGAAAGCCGGATATAACCAAAATCCTTTGTCGCCAGAATTCCGCAAGCTCTGGAAAAGCACTGGTTATGCGATAGCCATGCCACCGGTATTTGGCGGTTATACGGCGAATTCGGAGTTTGAAGTGTTATGCGGATTTCCGGTCACTAAAGACAATGTCAAATTTGAACGGCAGTTAAAGAATTCCGTTCCTTGCCTTCCACACATCCTTGCCGATAAAGGTTACCGTACCATCGCCTCGCACCCCAATGTGCCGGTGTTCTGGAACCGCGTCAACGCCTACCGGAATATCGGTTTTCAAACTTATTGGTCGATAGCAGATTTTGTCCAGGACGACATGAACCGGGAGTTTATGGCAGATGCAACGCTTTACCGCCAAGTGTTGGAGAAAATTTCATCGTCGCTGGAAAAGAAAGAACCAATGCTGGATTATATCGTGACCTATTTTGGGCACTGGAATTATCCCTTGGGTGCAACGCGGCCAAGCAAAATCACGGCAAAATCTAAAGTCGAAGAAGTCGCCACTTATGCCAATACGACCTATTACAAATCGCGGGAGTTAATGACTTTTATTGATCAGCTGCGTAAGCGCGACCCTGATGGCATTATTGTGGTGTTTGGCGATCACTTGCCGTTTCTGGGCGAGAATTTCGCCGGTTATGTTGATTCGGGTGTGTTGGCAGCTAACCGCAGCGATTTTACGCCAGAGATGTTCAAGTTTTATGTCAGTACGCCCATGATTATTATTGATGGCAAAAAAGGGCCGATGAAGGTTGGCAGTTTGCCGCTTTATCAGCTACCGAAACTGTTGCTTGATCTGCTGAATTTTAACGAGCCGACCATCCTGGATTACACCCGTCCCTTACCGGATATGCGGGTACGGCCCTTGCCCGGCTTGCATTTCAATGTGTTGAAAGACGGCAAGATTGATGTCTGTAAAGAACCGCCTTTTTCAGAAGCTTGTCAAAGGTCTACGCGTTGGCTTAGCGACGTGACAGCGGTGAGCAATGATTTGTTTATCGGGCAGCAATTTACACGGATTAAGCATCCGGTTGATGAAGTTGTGGATAACGTGTCGCCTGAAAATGCCACTGTCGAAACGACTGGGAAGCAGGCTGATGATTAACCGGACATCGCTTTTTAATTTTATAGGCATCAAACCTATGGGGGCAAACACGTGAACAAGTACTTTTTGACAATGGTTGTAAGCCTTCTTGCCGGGGTTGCAAAAACGGGTGTGGCTGATTCTTACAGCCTACCCATTCAATTAGACTACAGCCTGATTAAAAAAGCGGTGGTCAACCAACTTTTCACGGGCGAGGGAGGGGCCGCAGAGGTATGGCATGACAAGCATAAATGCAGTTTTCTAAAGCTGTATAACCCCAGGATTTCCGGTGAAGGTGGGCAAATCAAGTTGTTAAATGACGTTCAGGCACAGTTTGGGACTGCCTTGGGTGGACAATGTATCACCGTTTTAGCATGGGATGGGGCGTTGGAAACCTTTCAGCAACCTACGATAAGCGCAGACCAATCGATCCTCAGCCTACCAGTTACCAAAGCAAATGCTTATGATAGGCAAGGCCGTCAGTTAACGATAGATAAACTGCAAGATTTGATAAAGCGTGTCGCTGAACCTAAATTGGCGGCAGTCAAGGTGGATTTGAACGAATCTAGGGGTGATATGGAACGCACCTTGACTAAATTTTTACCTCCAGAAAATGCGGCTGAAGTCAAAAAAATACTGGACACCCTAAAATTCAGCAGCGCCGATGCCAATGATGAGGGTATGAAGGTTAAACTGGCTTTTGATGCGCCATTAAAAAAAGCGAGTCCAAAACCTGAAGCGCCTTTTACGGCGTCGGAACAAAAACAGTGGCAGGCAGCTTGGCAAGAATGGGATGCGTTTTTGAGCAAGGCCATTGATCAGGCCGCCAGCGAAACGCAATCGCAAGAATTACGCGATACCTTGATGGAAATTTTATTGGAATCGCGGAGTGCTTTTCAAGCCGGATTAAAGTCACAAAGTCCAGATAGTGGCGATCCCGTACGGGTGTTTTTTACCCAAACCTGGCAGAAACTCGCACCGCAATTACGTACATTGGCAAAAGAATTGCCTGAAATTGAAGGCTTGCGTTATATGACTTTTATCGCCGCTACCGATGTGATTTATGAGCTTGAAAGCCTAGGCGCACCGTTCGGGCTGGAGGTTTCATCGGATGGATTGCGAAGGTTGGCGCGGATGTTGATGGCTGGAAAGCAACAGGCCGAGGCGAAATAATCGCAATTATTTTCTTTGTCCATGCAAAATAATGTAAGGGGATTCAATCATGAGACACATGAGTCATATTTCTGTACTGTTGGTGGCCTTTTCTCTGGCCGCTAATGCCGAAGTGTTCAAGTGCAAGCAGGTTTCAGGAAAAATTAGCTATCAACCCACACCTTGCACATCCGAAGCAACGCCCCAGGGTGTCATTAAAGTAAAAAAAATGGCTTCCGAGGAAGCCGAGGCAGCCAAAGCAAGATTGAAAGCCTGGCAGGAAGAACAGGCTGCTAGTGATGCGGCAAAGAAAGAAGCGGAGAAACAACGGCAAGCAGAGTTGGAAAAACAAGAAAGCCTGGAGTTGCAAAGGCGTAGCGTCATCGCACAAGAGCAACAGGCGATTGCGGAACAGCGACGGCAACAGCAACTTAATAGGCCCATTTACGTGGCTCCTTATTTTAACCGTTATTGGGATTATGGCTACCATCTGCCTCACAAACAATGGGGACCGCCCGTGTCACCGCCGCCTACACCAGAACCGTTGCATGGGTCACCTTTTACACATCCGCATGAACCGATTACGCATCCCCATAAACCGGTTACGCATCCCCATGAACCGAATACGCATCCGCATGAACCGGGATTTGGATCGCTTGAAGATCATCGATAAAATGATGAGTGAAATCAAAGCAACCTTCAACTTATTACCACCTTACCATTTTCTATAGATGTATACAGCGCCAGCAAATATCAATATGACAAGAGAAAAGCCAGGTTTTTTGGCTAAAGAACGCATCATCGCCGAGCCAGGTTTCAACCGCTGGTTGGTTCCTCCTGCCGCCTTGGCTATCCATCTGTGCATCGGTATGGCGTATGGTTTTTCCGTGTTCTGGTTGCCGTTATCAAAAGCCATAGGTATTGAAGAAGCTATCGGGTGCGGTCTTGAAATAGGTTTTTTGCAGGAACTGACCGTTACCCATTGCGACTGGAAAATTTCGACGCTAGGTTGGATGTATACCCTGTTTTTTGTATTTCTGGGCACATCTGCCGCTATGTGGGGCAGTTGGCTTGAACATGTCGGCCCGCGTAAAGCGGCTGTTGTTAGCGCCTGTTGCTGGTGCGGCGGCATGTTGTTTTCTGCTGTCGGCATTTACTGCCACCAATTCTGGATGATGTTGTTAGGCTCAGGCGTGATTGGCGGCATTGGTTTGGGCTTGGGTTATATTTCGCCGGTATCGACCTTGATTAAATGGTTTCCAGATCGCCGGGGCATGGCTACCGGAATGGCTATCATGGGCTTTGGCGGCGGCGCCATGATAGGCTCTCCGTTAGCGGCAGGATTGATCCAGTATTTTGCTACCGGTACGGATGTTGGGGTTATGCCCACGTTTATTGTCATGGCGGTAGTCTATTTCGTGTTTATGATGGCTGGGGCGATGGGTTATCGCGTACCTGCGACCGACTGGCAACCGGCTAATTGGATACCTTCTGACAGCAGTAAAAACAGCAAAATGATTACCCAAAAGCACGTACACGTAAAAAATGTGTTTAAGATTAAGCAGTTTTGGTTGCTGTGGGGCGTGTTGTGCATGAATGTAAGCGCCGGTATCGGCATAATCGGCATGTCATCTCCCATGTTGCAAGAGGTTTTTGGCGGTCAGCTCGTAGGCATAGCCAAGCCTTATGCAGACTTGGATAAAGATGAGTTAGCCGCGATAGCCGCTGTTGCCGCCGGATTTACGGCCTTGTTGAGTTTATTCAATATAGGCGGACGGTTTTTCTGGGCGAGTTTGTCAGACAAATTGGGTCGTAAAATGACCTACATGCTGTTTTTTTTGCTGGGCAGTGTGTTGTATCTCAGCATTCCAGAGAGTGCCAATACAGGCAATAAAATGTTTTTCGTAGGCGCATTCTGCATTATCTTGAGCATGTACGGCGGCGGATTTTCCACCGTACCCGCTTATCTGGCCGATTTGTTCGGCACCCAGATGGTAGGCGCGATTCACGGACGTTTGTTGACGGCCTGGGCGACGGCAGGGATTTTGGGCCCGGTTATCGTGAATTACATGCGGGAATACCAACTCGCCCTGGGCATTCCGCGTGAACAGGTTTACAATCAAACCATGATGATTTTAGCCGGTATGCTGATGATTGGTTTGGTGTGTAACCTGTTAATACGGCCCGTGGCAGCTAAATGGTTTATGAGCGAAAGCGATCTGGCGGAAGAAAAACGCCTCGCGCATGAAATAATGAATAGCAGGAATGCGGGAAACGATGCAAATATTGCAAAACCTACCCACCTCATAACGGTGTTACTGGCCTGGATAGCTGTTTTGTTGCCGCTGGTTTGGGGGATTTATAAGGCTTTGCTCAATGTGGGCAAGTTTTTTCCTGAAAGCGAGACATAGTGGTAATGATTCGATCTGGCAGTAAAACAGGAACAAGCCCACCAGGCGTGAGTCAATCAAAAATAGCGGAGTCCAAGTTTTTGCTTGTTCCCAATCCTTTGAGGAGAGATTTATCTTTGACTCCTGAAAAGCGGGTTCCTGCCAAGTTACTATCCGTAAAATTGGCATCGGTCAGGTTACAACCCGATAAATCCGCGCCCGATAAATCCGCATTGGAAAAATCAGCTCCTGAGAGATCGGCACCAAATAGGATGGTATTGTGTAGCACACTGCCTGTGAGGTTGGCGTGCCGCAGCAAAGCCCGGTTAAGGTTGGCATCCGCTAAATCTGCGCCGGACAAATCGACATTATTTAAACTGACCCGCATCAGGCCCATGGGCTGGTTTTTCATATCGACCCCCCAATTAGCCCCGCGAAGATTAGCATGATTAAGGTTGGAACGATCCAGGTTGGCAATAAACCGGCTGTGGCTAAGGTTAGCTTTGCTAAGATTAGCGCCAACCATGTGAACGCCGAAAATGCTGGTATTGGACAGATTGGCGCCGGACAGGTTGATTTTTGTCATGACCGTCAGATCCAGGTTCAGGCCGGATAGGTCACTTTTGCTCAGGTTTGCCCTGCGTAAATCGGAACCCCATAAATCAGCGTGGGTAAAGTCGAGGTGCGACAAATCCAGATCGGCCAGATCTTTTCGGCGCAGATCGGCAGGCTTACTGCCGGTGGCGTTGGCAAGCAGGATTTCTACAGAAGCACGGTCAAGGTCTGCCGCAACACTGGAAATACAACACAATAACGCTAAACTACCCAAAAAATATTGAAATTTCATAACCGCATGTACCTTTATGTTTAAGTTGTATGTATTGTTGCATGAGGTGCTTGTGCTCAGCGGGCCGACAAAATAGAAAACCTGGACATTTGCCATTTTTATAAAAGAAAGTAAATACTGGGCTATCCTTTATCGTCAACTCAGAGGCAATTGTCAATCAGGGACAATAATTTTTTATGAATAGGCGGTATGGCATAATTTATCCAAAAAGTGGGCCGCACATGGGAACATTATCGAGTGGAAGGTTTCATGGTCGACCAGCCAGAACCGTAATATTGTTTTTTTCACATAAAACTTTTGGACAACAAACCATTAAACAGGGTTCCTTTCTCGAAAACTGGCATAAAATGCCCGTTTCGTTCAATTTTAAGTTAACCCATTTTCCCCAACCCTTTGCTAAAGTAATGGCCTATCTGATTGTATTTCTAGTGGTGATTTTTTCCCAGACCGTGGTTCATGCAAATGAATTTGAGGAAACTATCGTTGCACAGAATCATGTGTCCGCAACAGTTTTGCAGCTGACGACAGATGAACAAAAGTGGTTAGCCAAGCATAAAAACATTCGAATTGCTTATGACGGTGGCTTACCACCTTATAGCTTTGTTAATGACCAAGGCAAAATCGACGGGATTGCCGTTGAAATAATGGCTACCTTAAGCCAACGATTGGCCATTAATTTTACGGTCTATCCTAGTTTCAATTGGAATAGCCTATACCGAGCTGGAGCCAAACGCAAAGTGGACATGATTGCCACGATGGTCAATCGCCCCGATCGGGCTGATTGGTTTAGTTTTACTAAGCCGTACCTGACAAAATCTTTGGTCATAGTCACGAAACAAGACAACACCTCAATCAATAACCGTAACGACCTCGGCGACAAAAAAGTTGTAGTGGTCAAGGGTTACCAGTATGGGGAACAAGTCGGTAACGAATTTCCCTCTGCAAAACGGATTAAAGCCGACAGCATGTTGGACAGTCTCAAGCAAGTTGATAATGGACAGGTTGATGCAGCCATACTTTTTTTGGGCTCGGCAAATTATCTGCAAGCCAAGTATCAATTAGGTAATCTCAAGATAGCAGCTTTTTATGACCGTAACAGCGCTAATGAAAGCATCGCCGTACGTAAAGACTGGCCGATATTAGTGGGAATTTTGCAGAAAGGCCTGGATTCCCTGACTGAAAAGGAAGTCCAGAAAATTTTCGCCAAGTGGGTAGTGCAGGCTGGGGTGCCGTCCTCATCTGATGCCATTCCTCAAAAAACGCAGCCCCCAACCGAACCGGTTACTAAACTGGTCGTTGAGATTGAGCAACAACCCGCTGCGTTCAGTGTCCCAAAAGCAGTGCTTGAGCCTTCAAGAGATACGGTCGAAATCAGTAAATTGGTCAGTGTTCTCCTGATGGCCTTAGCGCTGTTTTTACTAGGGTTAGCGCTTATCCGGAAACAACAAAGGCTGCAAATAAAGGCCAAAAATGAAATAATGACGCCTGCCAGAAATTTGCAATCAACGCATAAAGATGCCATGCATTTAACGATAGAACCTCCGGTCGAAATATTTGAAGAAGAACCAAGCCCAGAGTTAGATGCACAAACGGAGTATTCCGACGAAATAGGCATCGAAAACCTGAGGGCAATACCAGAACACCCTGAATATCTGGATGATGGAAGCATTCACTATCAACATGATGGTGATGGTCGGTTCATTTATGTGAGTCCGTCTGTCACTAGTTTGTTGGGCTATTCTGAGGCCGATTTTATGGCAAATTACCGGAATTATTTGACCGATAACCCTGTAAACCGCCGCCTGGACGATCATATTGGAGCCTGTATACGAGGCCAGCCAAGCCAGCCTTATGAGATAGAAATATATGATACAGGGCAGGACATACATTGGTTGGCAGTTATGGATTCTCCGGTTTATGACGGGCAAGGCCATTGCATTGGCATTGACGGGGTCATGCGCGATATTACCGCACAAAGGCTTTATGAAAAGTTATTAGTCAAGTTGTCGGAGCCGGAAGTACCGGTCAAACCCAAGCATCTGCAAGCATTGCAGGAACACCTGGAACAGGCCATTCAATTGGCAAACAACAGTCACAAACCGTTCGGAATGATTTGCTTCGCAATGGATCGTTTAAGGTTTCTCGATGGTAATGTAGCGCACTTGCTAAAAGATGAGGTATTCATTGAATCAGGCAAACGGCTAAGCGCAATCTTGCGCGATACCGATACAGTGGTTGAATTGGAAGCCGGTAAATTCGCTTTGATACTGCCTGAAACGGGTGTCCATGCGGTTGGCCGGATTGTCGAAAAAATCAGAAAAATTTTACAGGTTCCTTATCTTGTTGGAGGACAGTCAATTGTCTTGGATGCGAATATGGGCAGCGCCGTTTATCCAGGCAAAAACAGTGAGCCTCAATCTTTAATAAGTGAAGCCCAAACCTTGTTTACCTTTGGTGAATCCCAGCAATCGAAAGCTAGCTTATCCATGGACAGCAGATTAGAAGAAGATAGCTTACATCTGCAACAGGATCTGGTTTTCGCCCTCGACGAATGTACGTTGTCGTTACGGGCTTCAAGTCCACATAACATCAATGCCCTGAATCGACACAGTCAGTTCACCGTTTGCTATCAAAGCAGACATAATCTGGAAGATTATAATATCACTGGCTTTGAGGCTTTGATACGATGGCATCATCCTGAATTAGGCCTGATATTGCCGAAAGATTTTGTGGACTTGGTAAAAGGTATTGGGCTGCTTGATGTCATGACTTATTGGATTATCCAACAGGTCAGTTTCCAAACGATGGTTTGGGAAAAACAGGGTATACGTCCAGGCCTGATGGCTATAAACCTTGGCGATTTGGCAATCAAACAAGCGGTAGAGGTTAACAAAATCATTGCCATTATCAATGAAACAGGCGCGAAACCAGAGTGGCTGGCGTTTTCGATACCGGAAAGCGAGATCGCCAAGAATCCGGATTTGGTCATTCCAATCATTAAGCAATTAGTGGCAGCAGGATTTACTGTGGCTATAGATAATTTTGGCTCAGACAGTTCTTTACTGGCCCTGTTAAAGACGATACCCGCCCAAATCATAGAGATTGACCCTGCTTTTATCCGCGACCTTCCTGATAATACCGCCGATGCTGAAATTATCACTTACAGCACCGCCATGTTGCATGAACTGGGTAAGACGGTAATCGCCAAAGAGGTCGAAACAGAGCAACAACTGGAATTCCTCAAGATAAGCGGATGTGACATGATTCAGGGGCATTTGCTAAGCAGGCCTTTACCGGCAAAAGAGGCCAAAGAACTGATGGAGACTTTGCCTGATTTTGCCTGGTATCTTCAGCAAAAAAGATGATGGCGAAAATCTGTGACAAATCAGGTTATTGTGAATAAGGCGTATTACCCTGATTGTTGACCAATGCCTTGTAGGGGCAGGCCTTGTGCCTGCCCAAATACCGGGCAACCACAAGGGATTGCCCCTACGGTAGCGTGGAAATGTCAAATCTAACTGGTATTTTTTGCTAAATCTTCATGATTTGTTTGAAACGATGAAAGCACTGTCTAAAAGGCTATCCTTGCTATTGCTTGCTTTCCTGAGTGCTTGTATGCCTATGATTTATCCGCCCGGTTCAAAAAATAGCTCAGCCCAGCTCACTGATAACCTTTATCGCACTAAGGACGGGGCTAGTCTACCACTACGTCAGTGGCTACCCAAAACGGAGCCAAAAGCAGTGATTATCGCTTTGCATGGGTTTAACGACTACAGTCATTTCTTCGACCGACCGGGCACGTATTTCAGTGCACAAGGCATTGCTTGTTTTGCTTATGACCAGCGCGGTTTCGGGGCGGCGCCTAAACGCGGCCTTTGGGCCGGAATCCCGGCTTATACCGATGATTTGCGTATTTTAGTCCGATTGGTAAAACACCGTTACCCCCGCCAGCCAATTTACGTGCTTGGAGAAAGCATGGGTGGTGCCGTCATCATAACGGCTATAGGACAAGTCGGTATACCGGAAGTCGAAGGAGTCATTCTTGCTGCCCCTGCGTTGTGGGCACGGCAAACCATGCCCTGGTATCAAACGAGTTTATTATGGGTGTTAGCCCATAGTTTTCCTTGGTTAAGGTTGTCTGGCGATGGCGTGGGTGTGAAAGCGTCCGATAATATCGAGATGCTCAGGGAACTGGGGCGAGATCCTCTAATCATCAAGAAAACCCGGATAGAGGCCATTTATGGGCTAACTGATTTGATGGATGCCGCATTTGACAGCGCTGACCAATTACGTGCCAATACCTTGATTCTCTACGGTGAGAATGATGAAATCATTCCCAAAAAGCCGACCTATGATTTTTTGCAACGCTTTCTCAGCAGTGATAGGGAGAGAAAAACCGTCGCGTTTTATCCGCAAGGTTATCACATGTTATTGCGCGACCTACAAGCGCCCATTGCCTGGGAAGATATAGCGGCCTGGATCAATTTGGGCACTGATAAACTACCCTCTGGCGCAGACCGCAGGGCTAATGAAGTGTTAAAGCCGCTTCTATATTAACTTGCCGAAACGAATAGGGTATTTTCTGGATGGCTAAAATTTCGGCGCATCCAGATTCAGCATTTGCCTGAGTATCCAGCGTTGTCTTTTTAAAAGAAATCTTGACGGATGTGCGGCCTTTAGCAAGATTGGGTTGGGTAGTGTTGCTGCCAGCAGGGCGGCCTGGGAGCGATTGATGTTTTTTGCAGGAATACCAAAATAATGTTGGCTTGCAGCTTCGATGCCAAACAAATGGTCGCCGAATTCGGCGATGTTGAGATAGATTTCCAGGATTCGTTCCTTACTCCACAATAACTCGATCAATAAGGTAAACCAGGCTTCTATGCCTTTGCGCAAAAAACTTTTCGCAGGCGTTAAGAATAAATTCTTGGCGACCTGTTGGGATAGGGTGCTGGCTCCCCTTAGTTTACCGCCATCCATATAGATATCGATAGATGATTGTATGGAATCTAAATCGAAGCCGGAATGCTGAAAAAAATGCTGATCCTCTGCGGCCATAACGGCAGAAGCCGCATGTGGCGAAATATTTTTTGCGTTTACCCAACGGTAGCGAATGGCTTTGAATGAGCCGTCGTCGACAATATCTTCATAATGCCGGTACACCATGAACGCTGATGTAGGCGGCGGTAGCCAGCGCAGGAGAGCACATGACCCAACAGAAAAAAACAGGAAAAAAACCAGCAAAAACCCTAAGCCTTTTTGCAATTTGGCAAAAAATAAACGTTTGGTTTTGCTGTTGGATAGCCGGGGTTTTATCGCCAAAACGTGGTAAACTCCCCTTACTATTTGTACGGCCTTCATTAAGTTGAATAATAGGGTTTAGCCGAGGTGGCGGTTGTCGCTACCATTATCTGAAACACACCCGAAATTGGGTGGTTGCGATAGGAAGCGACACCTCATGTAATTCTAAACGTAGCACTTAATCGATTTCGGCCTTTTCCACATTGCCTTTCTTGTCAATCAGGACATTCCAGGCCTTGCCAGCAGTTTCAAGCACTACGTCAAACTCTTCACCGGCACCGTTAGGGTTAACGACTAAAACGGCTTGTTTTACGTGATAGTCGTTAAAAGCTGCCTTCAACTTGTCTTTGCTGTCGGTGAACATCATATCGTCAGCGGCGATGATGAGCCCGGAAACATAGAAATGACCATCGGGCCTATAGTAATCAACGAATTTCTCTTCACCTTCTTTATAATAAATTTTTAACAACTCTTGAGAAAAATGAGTTTTTTTCTCGGCCGTAAAATCCAACGCGTTTGGGTGTTTTTTGTAAATTTGGTCGATGATTGCAGACGGAATGCCTTCTTTTCCAACAACTTCAGCATTTGCAGAAATGGTCAGAAAAATCAAACACACACTTAACAATAATTTGCACATTTTTATAATTACCTATAGTTTAGTTTCTTATAATTTCGATAATGCAAAATACTTGCATTATCGCCCTTCCACTCTAATAGTCATGTCTGTTTAAAGAATTTCCATGACCAGAAATGGGCCGCATACGTCAAACAAAAATAACTGTATGCCAGTCCGAAACTAGCGCTCTTGCTGTACATGGACATCCTTCTTAAAATGTAGCTGCCAACTGCCAGATGATTAATGCAATACCCAGATAAATCGGAATCTCTTCATATTCTGTTCGTTGCAAAAAGACATCCAATATCTCTGTGCCTATTCCCAAGGTGGCAATAAAGTTTTCACATACAAACATGGCTGTCAATAATTGGCTGAATAACGTCACACACTTAGTGAAAAATAGCAGGCTTGTAATGAGCGCACAAGCAACAATTGCCCTTATCCCCACTACGAGCGTAGCATCGGTGGGGTCACTGAAGTTCGCCTCTACTATAATCCCTGATATCAGATAAAAAGCAACACATTTCCAGGTGACTGATCTATTCCAATGAAGTTGAAGAGGGTTGTCGGTGAACCAGCAAAGTTGTAAATATCATACTAATAATTGCATCATTGGGTAAAAACGGGCTGTCACTTAGATGAAGAAGTTTTATAACTATCACCTGACTTAATTCTGGCAGGTTTCAAATAGGTTGAAAGTGCCTACGCTTAATGTGCCACGAATAGAAAGCGAATCGTAGCCCGGCCAGAACAAAACCACTTTATGCTACCCATCTAAAATGGCGCGTCCAATTTTTTCATGACTTCACATTATCCAGTCTTATCCTCAGGGTTATCTAGTAAACGATTCGTAGTTTGGGTAGTTAGCCGAAGAAAATATCTGAGTCATGTGTTGGATTTAGCGGTCTGCAGCCGGATGTTATGAAACAAGCTTTAAGATCAACTTCTGTGAATTGGACTGTCTACATAATTCTGTGCAGCGATAATTCCCTGTATACCGGTATAACAAACAATCTTTCACGACGACTCAGGCAGCATTGTGACTCACAAGGAGCGAAATATTTCCGTGGACGACAGCCAGTAAAAGTGGTGTATGCCGAAGATGGACACAGCCGTAGTTCAGCGAGCAAACGGGAATTTGCAATTAAACATCTCAAGCACGCGGAAAAATTATTGCTGATTTCATCAGATGTAAACAAAATCAAAAGCTATTTTTCTGAAGTATAGGGGGATCCACAAATACGATAGCCCAGTTTGGCATCTATTTTATCTTCAATAATCGAGCTTTTCTTGTTCACTTAAAAGCAACATCATATATAATGTTGTAGAAAATTAACAATATGTCGCTTTATTGTATAATACCAACATGCCGAAAAAGAAAACTTCGACTTCGTTTGAAGACGCGCTTGCAGAACTGGAACGTCTGGTTAACCGGCTTGAACGTGGCGACCTGTCTTTGGAAGAGACCTTACAATCTTTTGAGCATGGGGTAAATCTTACCCGAACTTGTCAAAAAGCCCTGCTGGAGGCAGAGCAAAAGGTTCGGATTTTGATCGATAAAAACGGTGGCCAGGTTCTGGAGCCTTTTCCTGATGAATAATGTCCTAAAAGATTATCTTGAGTTTTGTCAGCATCGTGTAGAGAAAGCCTTGGAATTGAGACTTCCGGGCGAAAAACTACTGCCACAAAAATTGCATAGTGCAATGCGTTATTGCGTATTGGATGGCGGGAAAAGGATGCGCCCCATGCTGACGTACTGTACAGCCAAGACTCTGGGCATTAGTCCGGAAGCCGTCGATGGGGTCGCCTGTGCCGCTGAATTCATCCATGTTTACTCATTGATACACGACGACCTTCCGGCGATGGATGATGATGATCTCAGGCGAGGCAAGCCGACCTGTCATATAGCATTTGATGAGGAGACTGCCATTTTGGCAGGCGATGCCTTACAGGCATTGGCTTTTGAAGTCTTGGCAAACGACCCGAGTATCTCGGCCTCTGCGGAAAATCGTTTGAAAATGATAACCACTTTAGCGAAAGCCAGCGGATCTCAGGGTATGGTAGGGGGGCAAGCCATTGATCTCGAATCTGTAGGGACGCAGTTGAATCTGCCCGAGCTGGAAAATATGCATATCCATAAAACGGGTGCCTTGATTCGGGCAAGCGTTACCATGGGAACGTTGGCAAAAGCGGATATCGACCCGACCATCGCGACGAAGCTAGACCATTACGCGAAATGTATAGGCCTGTCTTTTCAGGTCAAAGATGACATTCTTGACGAAGAAAGCGACACAGCGACTTTAGGTAAAACCCAAGGAAAAGATAAAGAAAACGCCAAACCGACTTATCCAGCACTATTGGGAATGGCAGGAGCCAAGCAAAAAGCGCAAGAATTACATGAAAAAGCCGTCGACAGTTTAGACGTGTTTGGTGCCGAAGCTGATTTGTTGCGTGATTTGTCACTTTATATTATTCAACGCGATCATTGATGTTTGTGTTCATGTCGATGTTGGTTATTGAGTTATTAACTTCTTTGAGAAAGACAATATGAAACAATCACCTAGACGTAGAAAAACGGATACTGCTTTGTCCACCGAAGTGATTGCTGAAATCCAGGTGCCAACGCTTAAGATTATTCAACCGCAAGGAATCGACTCAAAAATGGGCGTCAAAGGAGAATATCCCCTACTGGCCTCCATCGCCTACCCCACGGATGTCAGGAAGCTAAGGAAGGGGCAGTTAAGGGCCTTGGCGAAGGAACTGCGGGAATTCCTGACCCAATCGGTGAGCATCTCCGGGGGGCATTTCTCGGCGGGGTTGGG
>NZ_JBKKBJ010000165.1:0-12421 GCF_046714055.1 Methyloglobulus sp.
GTTTGTGCCAAATGCCCTGCCGCTTGATTTAGGCACAATGCCAAGTCATACATTCACATCCATGTGACTGGATACCGGCATCCATGCCAGTATGACGGTGCTGGCTGGGGTTCCTTACTAATCAGGAAGTTTTATGAGACTTTTATGCCGTTTGTTTAAATTTACCCAATATTTATCACCCGATAGCGATACTCATTTTAACCAAGTAGCACCCTTATCTGATGTAGTTGTCCGTCATCCTGTAAGGTAATGCCATTGCCGTTTAATTGCCGTACTCCGTCCATTTCTATCAGGGAGACACCCCGACACACGCCATTCGGATTTTCAATTGAGATTTCATAGCGGCTAGTTTCGTGCTGATAAAAAATGCTGTAACTGCGCCATGCTCTGGGAATACAAGGATCAATGACCAATTTGTCGGCGCGGATTTGTAAGCCCACGATCCATTCCAGTCCGGCACGGTAATACCAGCCCGCAGCTCCCGTATACCAGGTCCATCCACCACGTCGAGTGTGGGGTGGCTCGGCATAAATATCCGCCGCCAGCACATACGGCTCGACCTTATAGGCATAAACGCCAGTGCGGGTAGCTGTACGGTTGATCGGGTTCAGCATTCGCAGCAATTCTGCCGCTTGGTCACCTTCACCGAGCATGGCATAGGCGATGACAGACCAAATTGCCGCGTGAGTATACTGACCACCATTCTCTCTCACGCCTGGGGGGTAGCTCTTGATATAACCCGGATCCCGATCGGTCTTGTCGAAGGGCGGAGTGAACAGCAACACCAAGTCGTCACCGTAGCGAACAAGATATTCCCGCACTGAATTCATCGCCCGCTGCGCTCGTTCGTTTTCGGCAGCACCAGAAATGACAGCCCAGCTCTGAGCAATCGAGTCGATTCGGCATTCGGCGTTGGTGGCGGAACCGAGTGGGGTGCCGTCATCAAAATAAGCTCGTCTATACCATGCCCCGTCCCAGGCTTCTGCTTCTACCGCAGCTTTTAGTTGGGTAACATGCGTTCGCCAGCGAACGGCATGATCAATATCACCCCACGTCTCTGCCACGCTTGCGAATTCTGAGAGCGTAGTAATCAGGAACCACGCCAGCCAGACGCTCTCCCCCTTGCCCTGGTTGCCTACCCGATTCATACCGTCATTCCAGTCGCCGCTCCCCATCAGGGGCAGACCGTGCGAACCCGTCTCCAGGCTCAGGTCGAGCGCACGTGCGCAGTGTTCGAAAAGAGTCGCTTGAAGCATCGACTGGGTCGGCTCGAAATAGGCATCATCCTGTTCAGCCCCAAGTTTGATCCCTTCCAAAAAATGCAACTCTTCCTCAAGCACCTTAGCATCGCCGCTAACCTTGATATAGTGCGCTACGGCATAAGGTAGCCAAACACGGTCGTCAGAAAAACGGGTACGCACACCTCGGCCAGAGGGAGGATGCCACCAATGTTGCACATCACCTTCGGCAAACTGACGCGCAGCCGCACGAAGGAGATGGGTGCGGGTCAGGTCAGGTCGGGCGACTGCCAAAGCCATGCTGTCCTGCAATTGATCGCGAAAACCAAATGCTCCACCCACCTGATAGAAACCCGCTCTGGCCCACATACGGCAACTTAGGGTTTGATATAGCAGCCAACCGTTCAACAACAGGTCAAGCTCCCGATCCGGCGTTTTCACCTGAACCTTTCCGAGAACCTGCTCCCACAACTGCTTAACCTTAGTAAACGTCGTTGCTACCTCTGCTGCTCGATAGCGCTGGATCAACTCGCTGGCATGAGCGCGGTCATTGCCTTGACCCAGCAGAAAGAGAAGCTCGATGCTCTCGTTGGATTTGAGTTCCACCACCGTGTCCAGCGCAGCACAAGGGTCAAGCCTGGCACCGACGCGGTTTTTCAGTGCATTGGAACTTAGCAAGCCCGCCGGAGCGTCCAGGCTTCCGTTACGTCCGATGAATTCAGCCCGATTCCCTGTCCATCCGGTCTGCCGTCCAGCGAGATCGGCGAAAGCGATACGTTGGCCGAACTCCACGTCCCAGGGGTTGTATGCGAACAGAGCGCCCGTTTCCGAATCCAGTTCGGTGATGATGTGCGGTGCGGTCACGGTACGCGAGGCACCTAGTACCCATTCCACGTAAGCCGTGACCGTCAGCCTCCGGTTTCGCCCGGACACATTCTTTAAGGTCAAAACCGAGATCTTGACCGGATCGTCGGGGCTGACGAATTGCAGCAGCTCGCTATGAATCCCATGCGAAGCATGTTCAAAACGGCTATACCCTTGTCCGTGGCGAATCACATAACTCGCATTGTCGACCCGAATCGGCAGGGCAGTTGGAGTCCACAATTCATTCGTTTCATCGTCACGCAAATAGAAGACTTCCCCTGGAGGATCGCTGACCGAGTCGTTCGACCACGGGGTTAACTGGTTTTCGCGGCTGTTACCAGACCAAGTGCAGCCGCTGCCAGACTCCGAGACTATAAAGCCAAACTCAGCGTTGGCGATCACATTAACCCAGGGAACTGGTGTCCATTGGCCGTTATCGAGTACGATCACGTATTCGCGTCCATCTTCGGCAAACCCACCTAGTCCGTTGAAAAGCTCAAGCGGAGGTGGTTCCAACCGAAGTGAATGAACTGCGGGAATAGGCAAGGCTTTGAGTGCAATGTAAGCTGCCTCTGGTCGGGAGAGCCTCAACAATTGTTCGGCTAATGTACCCCGGTTGCTGACGAGCATCGCGCGCGCCACCGTTTGGAATAACCGTCGTTCTTCAACCGAAAGCTGATCGGCCCGCATGACAAATATTGCACCATGGTTTTCATGTTCATGATGAGACGAGAGCGCTTGGTTCTCCCGTACCATCCCTTCCAGTAAAGTCTGCAAGTGATCAATATAGGATAATTCCTTTTCATTCAAGATCACCAGATCGACAGCAAGGCCTTTCATGCGCCAGTACTCGTGGGCGCGCAGCGATTGTTCGACAATTATACGGTCTTCAGGCTCTTTTACACGAAGCAACACGATAGGCCGGTCTCCAGAGATACCATGACGCCACAACCCGGTGACATTCAAGGTATTCATCTGCATCAACTTACCGGCTGGCCGTAGCGAAAAATTGGTGTAGAGCAAGCGGTTAGCCAGATCCTGAAAAAGCTGAGCCTCATCCGGCTTAGTTCGTAAATGATGCAGTTGTACTTGGGCGTGAGTCCAGGCCATGGAGGACACGCGATCAAACACTTCTATATTGTGATATTTTTCTGCCGTATCCACAATCGCCTGGCGTGAGGCTGCAACCAGAGTGGTGAATGTGACATGTGCGGTTGTGCCAGGTAGGATGCGAACCCGTGTACGCAAACTGAATATCGGATCCAGAACTGAACCCACCGTATTGGTCAGTGGGCGGCCATCCACCACTGCAATCGGTTCGCGCAGCGTTTGTCCACGCCCAATGAAGCGGGTTCGGTCAGTTTCGTACTGGAGTCCATCGCCAGTTCTACGTCCGGCCAACACATGAGCTGCCCAGATAATTGGCTCACTAGACACTCGCGGACGCCGCTGCGCGATCAGCCCACGCACTTGGGGCAGATACTCGGTCTGCACGAACAGATTTGAAAATGCGGGATGCGCGATATCTGCAGGCATTGGCGCAAGTACAATCTCCGCATAAGAGGTGATTTCGATTTCCCGAGTGCGCGGCCCATTATTGGTTAAGCTCAAGCGACGAATTTCCGCGTCGTCCTCGGGCGAGATGATGATCTCCAGGGCGCTTACCATGCTGCCGTCCGTGCGCCTGATACGGACACGGTCTTCGGCAAAAAGCGTCTCGTAGTGGTCGGGGATCGCCGCCGTCGGTTGGTATCCGGCAGACCACACCCGGCCGCTTGCCACATCACGCAGATAAATATAACTGCCCCAAGCATCCCGCGTAACGTCTTCGCGCCAACGCGTCACGGCAAGATTTTTCCAAAGGCTGTAACCCGATCCGGCAGCAGTGATCATCACCGCATAACGGCCATTAGACAGTAAATGTGCGGAAGGCACTGAAGACGTGGGAGACGGAATCCGCCTGACTGGTGGCTGTAGTGTTTCCTTAACCTCAGCAAGTCCATGCACAAGCGGTATATCACTGGTATCCGCTCCGCTTGGAATGCGTTCCTGCAACAACAAGTCGGCGGCCTGGATCAGCGATGCGCTATGGAAACGATGACGCATCGCCCCGTCATGGACTACATTGGAGAAGGCCACCAGGGACATGCCTTGGTGGTGTGCCATATAACAGCGGACTACCGCGACGCGCTGGCCTTCTGCAAGCCGGATCGGGGTGAAATCGAGTGCCTCATAGAAACCGTAGCGACCCAATGCACCCTCCTTTTCCAAGCGTGCGAAGTTTTCTACTGCATCATGCGGGAGGTACATCGCGCCCAAGGCGGTGGCGTAAGGGGCAATGACCAGTTCATCGCCCAAACCCCGCTTCATCCCCAGACCAGGTACGCCAAAAGCAGAATATTGATAAGTGAAGAAGAGGTCGCGGCCATTGAAAGCCGACTCCGAAACGCCCCACGGCACACCGCGTTCTTTGCCATATTCGATCTGTCGCTTCACTACCAGTCGGCAGGTCTGATCCAGCAGGCTATAACGAGGGGTAAACATCACTAAGGAAGGCATCAGGTATTCAAACATCGATCCCGACCACGACAGCAGCACGATACCATGGGCGGCGCGTGTTACCCTTCGTCCAAGGTGGAGCCAGTGAGTGCTTGGCACTTCGCGCTTGGCGATCGCGACAAAACTTGAGAGTCGTGCCTCGGAGGCAAGCAGATCATAATAATTGGGATCAAGTGTTGCTTCCATCACTCGGTATCCGAGTGAGAACATGTTGCAACTGGTGTCGTAAAGAAAACTGAAATCCATTTCATGGAACAACGCTTCAAGTTTTGAAGCTAACATTTCAAGGCGGGATGTTAACATTTCAGCCTGCTCTATGGCACGACGAAGACACATCAACAGCGCTTCCCTATCAATATGCACCAGAGCTTCATTAGATGATGTTTCTATCTCATCCAATACTAGCCTATAACAGCCACCCATATCACTCAAGTGGGTATCCAGGGACAGGCTTTTCCAACACCCTGTCGTAGATTGGTTTTGTTTTTCTGATTCAGCTAGAGCAGCTAAGTCACCTGAAAAACGGATCCAAGGAGTCAGGTTATCGACATCTCGTGTATGGGAAAGAATGTCATCATGTAACAATGTAGCCCAAGCCAATAGCTCACTTTCGCCTTTATCGTTCCGTTCGTCGGAAAATGAACGAACCATGTCCAATAGCGTGTCTGCTTTAATTTTTAATTGCCGCCACAGAAGACTCCATTCTTCTGCGCCAGTTGGTGACTTATCTAATAATTCACCAAAGGCAACAACTTTTTGCCGTAGCTCTTTCAGGGTAACGGTATGCGTCCGACGATCATCGGTAATTTTTTCCAACGCGGCCATTAGCAACTGATGAGTATCCATAAGACCGATCAACGCAGAGGAAAAATTGGGCGGTCGCCTCAGCATTTCACGACTTGCCTGCGCCAATGTGATTAGATGACCCGCCAGATTGCCACTGTCCACGGTCGATATATACGGCGGCTCCAGAATGTGCAGGTCTCTGGTATCGTACCAGTTATAAAAGTGTCCCTTTAGACGAGGAAGAATAATGAGAGTCGTCACTGTGACTTCAAGGCGGGCGACAAAATCCATCAGCCCAAGCCAGCCAAAATCACGGGCGGCCACTACGGACAACAAATATAGCCCAAAATTGGTGGGTGAGCTGCGATGGGCAATTACAGGTTGCGGATCTTCCTGAAAATTATCCGGCGGCAGATAGTGCTCCTCCGCCGTCACAAAGGTCGTAAAAAAGAGCCAGATACGCCTTCCGATCAAACGCAATCGGACGCTATCTTGAGGCAGCAGGGCTTCGGCCCGATCAAGTCGCGGCGGGAGGCTCAAGGTACGGGCGACGACTGGCGCTAGCCACCACAACATCAGGAACGGTGCTGCGACCATGATTTCCCCCGGATTGAACAACAGCACCACGCCACCAGCACCTATGACGACCGTAAACGAGCTACCCAGAGGGCTGATGAGATTCTTAAGCGTATGACCAGACGTTGACTTTGCTTGCAGGGCGGTGACCCATTTCAGCATTTGGCGCCGGGTAATAAACAACCGCACCAAGGTGCTGACAATGGCATCTATCATCCGACATGCTTGTTGCGCCAGTAAGGTCAACGCAACCAAGCTGTTGCCAATTGCCCATAGTATATTCTCTCCTACCGAACGCAGATGCGTACTCCGGGAGATACCCCGACGAGGTAAGGTAAGCCCATCCTTGAACGCCATAATTACCGGAAAGGCCAACGCTGTCAGCACAAATCCGATCAGTATCAACTGCGGTGCATTGGGGGTTGCCCAGGTTGCCACAAGAGCAAAGAAAGCTCCCGGAGCCGAAAGGGATCGACGTAAATTGTCGAGCATTTTCCAACGCCCGATTACGGGCATACCCTTACCGAGAGAGCCAAAAATCCAGGGTAACAGCTGCCAATCGCCACGAACCCAACGGTGTTCCCGCGATGCCGCAACCCCGGCGTGGGAAGGGAATTCTTCGAAAAACTCGATATCACTCACCAACGCACACCGTGCGAAGACACTCTCGAACAAATCATGGCTGAGCTGGGTGTTGTCTGGCACACGTCCAGCCAACGCAGCCTCGAACGTGTCTACGTGATACAGGCCTTTGCCGCTGTATGTGCCGAGTGCGAATAGATCCTGATAAAGTTCGGATACCGAACTGGAGTAAGCATCGGTGCCTGATGCACCAGCAAAAATCTGGTGAAACATTGAGTGTTCCTGCCGATGCGGCAGGGTCGGTGTCACGCGTGGCTGGAAGATGCCATAACCATCCACAACACACTGGGTAATCGGATCGAACACAGGCTGATTCAACGGATGGGCGGCTACGCCCACCAATTGAGATACAACTCCCATTGGCAACTTCGTGTCGGCATCAAGGGTAATGACATAACAAACTCCAGGCGGTGCGGTGGCGGGTTTGCCGTCAACCGGCAGAAAAGAGGTATCAGCAGCGCCACGTAACAGACGGTTGAACTCGTGCAACTTACCACGTTTGCGTTCCCACCCCATCCACTTGCCTTCACTGGGATTCCACAAGCGTTTACGGTGGAACACAAAGAATTGTTGTTCTCCGTACTTGGCATTGAGCGCGGTCACCGCAGTGGCGGCTACATTCAGCAGCCGATCATCGTTCGGCATCGTTTCCAGTTCAGCATCGTTCCAATCTGACAACAGGGCAAAGCGCACATGGCTGTCTGGATTGGACAGATAGCGGATTTCCATCTGTTCAATCTGCTCCTTTACCCCTGCTACGCTAATGAACAGCGTCGGTACGACAACGAATGTACTTAGCGTTTCAGGTACGCCGCCTTTCAGGGCTAATCTTGGCAGGTGACGTGGCGGAAGCCTCCCAATGATAAATCGGTTCATCAGGCCGACGGCGATATCCGATGCAGGAAACACGCCAAACAGCGCAAGCAGGAACAACTGAAGCTCGCCAAGTCCCGCAGTTAAACTTGCGCTCAATGGAAGCGCAAGCAGCAACAGTGTCAACAAAACCAGACTTCCCACATAAGCAAGACCCGCATGGGTGACATAGACGCGTAGAAGACGTTGTTTGAATGAAGGTCGATAGCCGACTTCTCGTTCGAACACATACCGGCCTGTACCAATCAAGTAGTAGCCTGGTTCCTGCTTCTGCTGTCGTCCGTTGGCAGTTGAATGTTCGCTGGAGTGCAGAACCTTGTCTATCACTTTGCGGGCGATCTCCAACTCCGAATGCGGCGAGCGTTTTGCGAGATCCTCGATCGCGTGGCGATAACGATCGCGGGTCAGAAAATCCATGGCTTCGTAGCCATTATGAGTACGCAGGCACTCTTCCACAAGGCTCACGTCCTCGACGAACTGAGGCCACTCGAATGCGGAGATAGCGCGCATGCTGGTAATGATGTTGCGTACCGTCAGGTTATCGGCTATTTGGTCGGCGTGTTCCCGATGCACTATTTCACCTAGGCTGACATCTTGCTCGTTCAGCCATTCGTTCAGGAAATCGAGGGAGACTACCGCACCCGGATGAGGTTCATGCAAACGCTGTAGGATTTGGACGGCGTATGCCTGACGCAGAGGGTCGGAAGGTAATACCGCCGTAGGGGGTGGCAGGTCTGGCTTATCGGTTTGTGCGGCGATTCGTTCGACGTGATCAACAAACTCATCCGCCAGCCTACGGCTGGTTTGAGAACGCATGATGCGAACGGCCAGGCGGCGAAGATTCTCGACCAGCAACACGCGTAGAGTAATCGGTATCGCCCAGAGTTCACCTATAGTGAGGGGTTCGACGTTTTGATAAGCCCGTACGAAAACAGTCAGTAACTCTGGTGCGAAACGGCTGTCGTTATGTGCCACCAATGCCCAGGCAATGCCGTAAATTCTAGGATAGCCTGCCAGCACACCTTCGGTTAACTTGGGCAGCTCCCGGTAATAACTTTCGGGCAAGTCGAGGTGTATGTCGGTGACTTGCCCTTCGATCACATGGAAATTATCCAGGAGCCATTCTGCCGCCGGTGTGATGGCGTGTTGCTCATGTACCGCCTTGGCGACAACTTTATAGGCGGCATGCAACACACGGGAATTCTCGCTTACCCGTGGGATTAGTTTTTGTCCTTCCTTACGGCTACTGACTTTTTGCGCTTTAGCCAAACTGACTGCATGTTGTGCTAGCCGTTCGGTGCTGAACAATTCGAACCGGATGGGTGCTTCTTCACCACCTGGATGATCGACTCTACTATGTCGCCTTTGTTCCCGGCGCTTCGCCATGGTTTGATTCTCCGAACCTAAATAAAAATAAGCGAGCCACTATCTGTGATAGATTTTGGCTACTCCTAGCAACCAAAATCAACTCGCTAACGTGACAACCCTCGACGCCCGGTCGCGATGCTGGGTGTGAAGCCTATGACCGCCTTTAATTCAACGACCTTCGGTTACACACCCTGCATACGCACTTTTGAAAACTAATCGACTTTCTACTTAACAAAATAGACATTGCATAACCCGCACGAAATTAAAGAACTCACACCGTCTAGCTATGAAGGTAAAAACGGAACGGTATTACTTCGGGGCTAAATTCTGCCCATTAAGATCAAGATTATTAAGACGATCAGGATCAGCCCGATCCCACTGCTGGGCCTATAACCCCATTCCCGGCTATGAGGCCAGGCTGGAATGACGCCAATAAGCATCAGGATGATAACTATGAGTAAGATTGTGCCTAGTGACATGGTAGTGCTCCTGTTAAAGAAAAAATTGTTAAACTGAATGATATTACAATATGGTGTGGCCTTGCCTTAGGGCGATCTCTCACTTGATGCTATGGCCCATTAGCCCCAATACACCCACGGCAATCAAATACACGGCCACAAAATAATTTAAGAACCTTGGCACCAGTAAAATTAATATTCCCACCACAAGTGCCAGTAGGGGTTCGATTGCGATATTCATTGAGTTCTCCTTAAAATGGTAAACAGCTTAGAAATAGCATAACAGCAAGATCGGACGCTGTATATGCGGTATAGAACACAAGACCGCTGTCAACGAAAGATAGGTTCCAGATTCTTGATATTTGATGTGGCGGATGATTTTATTTTCAGTTGCCAGCAAGGTGCTGAAAATCATCCCGTAAACAACTATCTTGCGTTAGAAGTGGTAATGCGCTCCCAAGCCTATATATTCCACTTTATTTTTATAAAACTGCCCACTAGGGGAATAGCCGTTATAGTATTCCACAAGAATCTGAAGCTTACGGCCTAGTACTTGTAGGTTTTCAAACTCAACACCCGCTCTGGCTGATATATCTGTACTCCAGTTATTTTCATCAAAATTCTTGAAGTCAGCGGCAATAATTGGCCGCAATGATGCAAAATCCAGACGCCAAGGACTCCTAAACTCGATGCCATATTGCGTCGACCACACCCTAAGCGTCGAAGGTTCTGTATGGAACAAACCACCCCCACCACCATATACTCGCACACCATAAGGCAACTCGTAGGAAAGCTTGAGATCCGCGCCTTCATAACTAAGGTTCACGCGTTCAAATTTTGTGTTTACCTTTCTGAGCAGGAATTCGTCGCCAAGATGTGAACTCTGATGATAAATGCGACCAAACGCTGAAAATTTACCGGCGCGCATACTGGAGTAGGCTGATGCAATAAAATCGGTATTGACAAGATCAGATGATGAGGCATTCAGATTGAAGTCACTAAAAACCCCGGCTTGAAGCCCTGCTTCCCATTGCATACTGGATTGTCCGAAGTTACCACGGTACAACGGTACAGTTTCACCGAAGCTAACAGAGGCTATATCCCTTCCATCAAAATTATCGCTCTGAAAATTGCGGTAAGACGCTGATAAATGCGCCCAGCGCGGATCTGCCAGTAAAGGCTTGAATAAATGCCCTTTGGGTAGAAGTCCTGTTGGTAAAATAGTGGCTTCCGTTGCTGACACAGTTTCATCACCCGCCACCTGAACAGGCTGTGTAAGGGCGGTCATTGATTGCTCGCTAGTCATTTCCGATACTTTTACAGCTTCAACCCCTGGGATTTCCGATAATAGTTGTACCGCTTTGGCTTGGTCAGCGGCTTGCAGGCTACCGGTCGGCAAAGTAATGACAGCATCCCGTACAATTAAAGACGGCATATCAAGCTTTAAATTTTGTTTGAGAACGCCTGCGGCATAACCGGCAATGTATGTGTCATCAGCTGTTGTGGCATGGGCAAAGGATGTAGGCAACAGCATAACACCCAGGACAGTAATAAATCGTAAAAAAGCCATTATTTTTTACTCGATGCGTTAACACTTACAATCAGGTCAGTTTGCACTGCTTTTACATTCTCCTGACTACGGGCGACTTCTATTGCTTTGGCAATACTTTGTTCGGAATCAACCGTGCCGCTCAACTTCACAATGCCTTTGTTTGTGGTCACTTCGATATGGGATGCGCCCAACCAGGAACTGCCCAATATTGCTGCCTTGACCTTCGTGGTAATGACCGAGTCATCGATGTATTCTCCGACTGTTTCGGATTTACCCGTTGTCGAATCCTTAATATCATCAAGTTTTTTTTCTACATTTTCTTCGATTTGATCGACTTTGTCCTTTGCCTGCTCGGAATTTTCATCAACTTTATCTTTGGATTCCTCTAATACGTCTTTAGAAACTTCAATAGATTGGTCAATGTTCTCCTTCGCTTGTTCAGCATTCTTATCCAAAGAATCCTTCAAACCTTCAATTTGTTGATTAGCAGCTTTATTCGATTTTTCAATCGTTTTTTCAGCATTATCTGCAGCACTATCCATTCTTTGCCCTGCCTTTTCTGATGAGCCATCGGGTTGACAACCCGCCAGTCCTAGAACGGCTGATAAACAGGACATCACAAGAATTCTACTGGCTATAAATTTTTGATTGTATTCTTTTGTCGTTTTCATGGGTTTTTCCTTTGTGTTGTGTGTTTTAAAAGTGTGTTGTGTGGCATAGCGTGGTACTTCTGTTTTAGTGTTAGAGAAAATTTTCAGAGAAAAGATAATCTCACTATTTGGAGCAAGCGGAATGCGTTGAAAACTCAGTTGGAGATTAAATGATGAGATTAGGCCTTGTCTGTACGGTATCGTACATTAGTCATTAGTAGTTGATATTCGTGATCCCAAAATTGATAAAAAACCCGCCTTCAAAGCGGGTTTTATTTTTTGGCATCCAGAAAATTCTGGCCGATATTTTGGTCTTAATATTTCATCATTCACCGAACCAGACTAATTCAACCCGGCGGTTTTGTGATTTGCCTTCTTCGGTGCTGTTGTCAGCAATAGGCATATCTTCGCCGTAACCGTGCGCTGTCAGCCTGTTGGTCACGCCTTTCATGCTGAGGTAATCAACAACGGATTGCGAACGTTTTTGCGACAAACGCATATTATATTTGCTGCTGCCTTCACTGCTGGTATGTCCACGGACTTCGATATCATTTTTTTGTGGGTAAGCGATGAGGTTTTCTGCAACACCGTCAAGTACGGACATTGCACCTGGTGTCAACTGCGCTGAATCATACTCAAAATTAACGCCTTTCAGTTCAAGGCTTAATGGACAACCTTGTTCATTCACCTTGCTACCTGCCATTGTGCCTGGGCAAGTATCGATACAATCATTAACGCCATCGGAATCTGAGTCTAAGGTTGAACAATCGGTAACAGGTTCCGGTGCGGCGGCTTTAGGTTTGGGCCCCAAAGGAACCACAAAGCCAACGTTGAGGATCATATCATGATATTCAT
>NZ_JBKKBJ010000166.1:0-4131 GCF_046714055.1 Methyloglobulus sp.
CTCATTCCAACTCATCCGCCGTGCCATGCCTGTTTTACCCCCGCTTAGGTAAAAACTTTTTTTCATATAGTGTTTTTGCACCTCTAAAGGCAGGTCACGCCAGTAACCGCCCTCTGGTACTAGTTCCATTACGGCTTTTTTGCCGAGCGGGTAGGTTTGTCCAGGTGAGGGTGACATCACAAGGAAATAATTCACCCATGCACAAGGCATCCTTAATGGTATAGATTTTCTGGTATTCTCGCGGCCAGCTAAATTCATGTTTGGACAAGTCCTTACGTATCCCGACCAAGATCAAGCGTTCTCGTTTTTGTGGGACACGATAGAAGAGGGCTTTCATTAGGTGAGGCTCCAGTAACTGGTAACCCAGTTCATCAATGACTGACTGGATGTTTTCCAGGGTGCGTCCGTTATCGTGGGTGAGCAGCCCCCGCACGTTTTCAGCCATGAACAGCTTGGGTTGGGTTTCCTTGATGGCTCGTGCAAACTCGAAAAAAAGTGTTCCCCTGGCATCCTCAAAGCCCATTTTTTTGCCTGCATAGCTGAATGCCTGGCAGGGGAAACCGCCTGTGATGACATCAATTTGGTTTTTGTATGGGGAGAAGTCTAAATTGGCAATGTCGCCACATACAACCTGCCAGTTTGGGCGGTTCGCTTGCAAAGTTGCACAAGCATTTTTGTCGATTTCATTCAGCAACACGGTATGCAATCCCGCTTGTTCTAGCCCGATAGCGAGCCCACCCGCACCGGCAAAGAGTTCGATTGTCTTATAAGTGCTTGCTGCGGTAGGGATTTGGCGTTCAGACGCATCAAAAATGAAATGCAGTTTATCGAATTGCTTAAGTTGCTCTTTGGTGTAAAAACTGTAATTATTGGCTGGGTTTCGGACTGGGGTGAGCTTGCCGTTGTTATCCCAACGGCGCAGTGTTTCTTTAGAAATTCCCAGCATATCGGCAACTTGTGCTACAGAATACATCATGAAAGCCCACTTAATTACACTTACCTTATTATACACTCCAACTGAAGCTCTCTGTGACGGTATTCAGTAACCTCCATAAGACAGGCAAAAGATTACACAATGACTGACCGCATAGACAAGGAAACCCGATCTCGAATTATGGCGGCTGTCCGTAGTTACGGGACACGTCCAGAAAAACGGGTGCGTTCTGCACTGCATAGTCAAGGTTTTCGTTTCCGGCTGCACATTAAGCAATTACCCGGTACGCCCGACTTGGTGTTACGCAAGTACAAGGCGGTTATCTTTATCAATGGTTGTTTTTGGCATCAACACCAGAACTGTAAGGCGGCGCATATCCCACAGACCCGCAGCGAATTCTGGCAAAAAAAATTTACCCGTAATGTGGTGCGCGACCAAAAGTTGTTGTACCAACTTAAAATAATGGGTTGGCGTGCTGCGATCATCTGGGAATGCGGCCTAACTAAAAAACTACAGGAAGATACTATTAAACGATTAGCGCTATGGCTTAGGTGGGGAAGTGAATATATTGAAATCCCCGTTTATGATGAGTTTACCGAGCAATAATCATCCAAATGCCTTACGGAAAAAATCTTGGGCAAATTGGCGATCACTAAACTTATGCTCGGAGTTTTCCTCAATGCCATTCGGCAGGGTAGAAAATAACTGGCTGGAGTTTTAGAACGCAAAGGGTATACTGGCTACTTCCTAAGTTACTTTCCGAGGAGCATCACCATGAATGCATTAAGCGCTAAAGCGGTTGATTTTATTGGTCAACCTAAACAAATGTTGATAAACGGACGCTGGGAACATGCAGCATCCGGTAAGACCTTTCCCGTCACCAACCCCGCAACGGGTGAAACCATTGCGTATGCCGCTGAAGCCGATAAGGCGGATGTCGATAAGGCGGTTAAGGCGGCACGAGCGGCGTTGGAGAGCAAGGCGTGGGCGACGATGACACCTTCGGACAGGGGCAAGCTGGTGTGGCGCATCGGCGATTTAATCCTTAAATATGCCGATGAATTAGCCGAACTGGAAGCACTGGATAACGGCAAGCCGTTTACGGTTGCCCGTGCCGCCGACGTTGCGCTGGCGGCAGATATTTTTCATTACATGGCGGGCTGGGCAACCAAATTGCATGGCATGACGATTCCCCTATCGGTTTCTGGCGGTAACTTTCATTCTTACACCCGGCGAGAACCGGTCGGGGTCGTCGGGCAAATCATTCCGTGGAATTTCCCGTTATTGATGGCGGCATGGAAACTGGCTCCCGCACTGACGACAGGATGCACGGTCGTGTTAAAAGTGGCGGAAGAAACATCATTGTCTGCGCTACGGTTGGGGGAAATACTACAGGAAGCAGGGTTGCCCGATGGCGTGGTCAATATCATCACCGGTTTTGGCGAAACCGCCGGGGCTGCCTTGGCCGCGCATCCTATGGTCGATAAAATCGCGTTCACAGGATCAACCGAAGTCGGCAGGTTGATCGTCAAGGCCGCCACCGGCAATCTAAAAAAAGTGACGCTGGAACTGGGCGGCAAATCGCCCAATATCGTACTTAAGGATGCTGATTTGGATGTGGCGATCCAGGGTGCCGCCAACGCCATTTTTTTCAATCACGGGCAATGTTGCTGCGCCGGTTCGCGTCTTTACGTCGCCCATGAGATCTTCGATGAAGTCGCGGAAGGCGTTGCCAATATCGCTAAAAAAATTGTGTTGGGTTCAGGACTGGATCCGCAAACCGAAATGGGCCCATTGGTTTCCAGCACGCAACTCAATCGCGTTTGTGGCTACTTGGATTCGGGTTTTCAGGAAGGTGCCAAGGCTATCTGCGGCGGTAAAAAGCGGGAGGGTGCCGGTTATTTTGTCGAGCCGACGGTGCTGGTCGATGCCTCGCAGCAAATGAAAGTGGTGCAGGAGGAAATCTTTGGGCCAGTTGTCGTCGCCATGCCGTTTAAAGAGGTGGATGAAGAATTAATCCGAAAGGCCAATGATTCGATTTATGGCTTGGCGGCGGGCGTGTGGACGCGCGATGTCAGCAAAGCCCATAAAATTGCCCACCAGTTAAAAGCCGGTACGGTTTGGGTCAATTGTTACAATGTTTTCGATGCAGCGTTGCCCTTCGGGGGTTACAAGCAATCGGGTTGGGGGCGCGAAATGGGTGCAGCCGTGCTGGAGCATTACACCGAAAGCAAGGCGATTACGGTAAATATTGGCTAGCCCGTATTGGATAGTGCATTGCTTCTCTACAATCCATAAAAATCAATGAGATGTTCTGCACTGCATATTGTTTGTTAACTTGAAAATGAATATAACTCGATGATTTATGCGCTCGATTTTGACGGCGTAATCTGCGATAGCGCGGTGGAAACGGCGATTACGGGCTGGAAAGCTGCCTCCGGTATTTTGGGCGACATTCCCAAGGCCGTTCCTCAAGAGATGATCGGCCGGTTCCGGTTAGTAAGGCCAATCATAGAAACGGGATACGAAGCCATATTGGCAATGCGCCTGCTCCAACTGGAAGAGGCAGTCGAAGCCATTTAAAGCGAGTATGGCGACAAAATTCAAGCCTTGTTACAAGATACGCAACTCACTGTTGACGACCTAAAAATTCTGTTTGGGGAAACCCTGGATGTTTGGATTGCTGATGGCTTGGCCGGCTGGGTCAACATGAATCCCTTGTTTGAGGGCATAGCGGCAAAGTTGCAAAAGCTTGGGCAACGGCATCCCTGGTATGTCGTCACCACCAAGCAGGAGCGGTTCGTCAAACAGATACTGAAAGCCAATGCGATTGATCTCCCGGACGGGCGGATTTTCGGGCTAGACCGCAATATGGGCAAGGCGGAGGTGTTAAAAGGGCTGCTAAAAGCCCACCCCAACGAAACGATTGTTTTTGTTGAAGACCGGCTGCCCACGTTGTTGAATGTTTTGAAAAACGACGGGCTTGCAAGTGTTAAACTGATTTTTGCGTTGTGGGGTTATAACACCGCCGAAGATAAGGCGTTTGCCGCTCGGCAACCCTTCACGTTGCAACAGCTTGACGGTTTTCTTGAGTTATAGGAATCTCTGGGCAAGTTGATTCGGTTCGTAGTTCGACAAGGCTCTCCTGAGTGTGTCGAAGGGCTCACGTAGCGGAAGCAACACGAACCGTCCGTCCT
>NZ_JBKKBJ010000167.1:0-31210 GCF_046714055.1 Methyloglobulus sp.
ATTTCCGCCGCTCGCTTAGACAGATGGAAAGCCCCCTCAAGGAACTGTCCGGCTATTGATTCAAAAACTTCAAACAGCAAATGTAAACCGTGTCCGAGCACCGTGAGACCATGTCCGAGCAGCGACAGCAGGGTATCGCCAAACAGGAACAAGATTGGGATGCCCAACATGATGCCAACTGTTACACTACCAATAAAGCGATACAGGGCGCTGGCGTGAGCAGTCAGCCATGTTATCAAGCAATTCAAATTTTTTCATGATATTTTTCTCGCTATATTAGGTTCAAAGCTAAAGGCTAAAGGCTAAAGGCTAAAAATTGAAATGCCACTTAAACTTAAATGCAAGCTTTTATTGCCCTTCGCCTTTTACTTTTTACCTTTCGCCTGATCTTTCTTTGCTCCAGCGCACAGGCTAGCGGCTACGATGCAAAAGGTCCGCGACGACCCTTTCCATCACCATGCAACGCGAGCCCTTGACCAGAACATTCACGCCAAGCTGAAGCTGCGGAAGCAAGGCTTTAACCAGGGTCTGGCCGTCAGGCAGATGGTGAGCGCCTTCCCCAAAACTTTCCACAGCAAGGCGTGCCAGGTTGCCCACCGCGAAAAGCTCCGCGACACCCGCCGCGCGTGCAGCCTGTCCAGCCTGTCCAGCCCAGATATGCCAGGTATCTGTTTCATCGCCCAGTTCAGCCATATCACCCAGCACCAGGAGCTTTTTGCCCCGCATCGTAGCCAAGGTTTCCAGTGCCGCCGCCAGCGACGAGGGATTCGCGTTGTAAGTATCGTCGATGATGCACGCGCCGCCCGCGCCTGGCCGGGACTGTAAGCGCCCCGCTACCGGCCGCACGGCCGCCAAACCCGCCGCAATCGCTTCCGGCTCAATGTCCAGCACCAGGCAGGCCGCCGCCGCCGCCAAGGCATTCAGGGCATTATGGCGGCCCATGAGGCGCAAACGAATCTGGATCCGCCCCCACAGTGCTCGATGATCAAATCACCGCCGTCTAACCGGGGCTGCCAGTTGCCCCGCACATCCGCGCCTGACTTGAATCCGAAGTGTATACACAGCCTCTCACTCGCCTGTTGCCGCCAGATTGGCAGGCATTCATCGTCACCGTTCAACACGGCGATGCCATTGCCAGCCATTACGGAAAACACCTCGCCGTTGGCGCGGGCGGCACCCTTGCACCCGCCGAACCCGGCCAGATGATCCAGCCCGGCGTTGGTAATCACCGCGATATCCGGCTTTGCCATTTCGCTGAGAGGGGCGATCTCGCCATACCCGTTGGCGCCCAATTCAAGGATGGCGGCGCGATGCGAAGGCCCCAGGCGGAACAAGGTCAGCGGTACGCCAAGCGCATTGTTCTGGTTGCCCTGCGTCGCCAGTACGAGCACCGCCTTGAAGCCATAAAAGATTGGCCATATTCCACCTCCGGATTGTTAATTATTAGTTGATAGTTTGTTTATCTCGGCAAGCAATATAAAAGCAATAACAATGCCAAATCAAGATATTTACTTTAATTTATACAAAACAATGGCTTGTATAAAACCTAGTAATTTAGATGGAAATAAGGTTTGCATTTAAGCTGGATTTATAGGAAAGAGGGGTAAAGAAAGTATGCAGTTATTAGCCGTTTCGGTTGCCGCACTGTGGACATTCGCATTCCCCGAGGACACCATACCAAATCCCTTTGCAGCGGCTGCACCAGTGGCCTTTCAGATTGGCGCTCCCTGATTTTTCAGCCCGTTTGGAATTGCCGAGTTCTTTGTAGCCATGCTTGGAGCTTTTTGGCTTGGTTCTGGATTGCGGAAAATTCACCAAGATGTGCGGCCCGTTTACCGATGGATTGGCTTTATCGTCTTTTATGTCACCGTCTTTTAAGCCTTTGTTAATGGCGATTCGCCCACAACATGAGTGGCCAGTATGCCGTAACGTTTAATTTTATTGGCTAAGCCCACACGGGATAATCCGAGCTCCCTGGCAGCTTTGCTCTGATTCCAGCGAAATTGTTGCAGGGTTTGGGAGATAATTTTAAGTTCCAATTGTTCGATTTTTTCTTTTAGCGTCAAGCCATCAAGTTTTACTGTAGCGATTTCCTTAGGCTTCGCTTTTATCGCACGAATATGTGCCGACATGTTTTCCATGCCCACATAACTGCCATTATCCGTTATCGCAACCATGCGTTTGATTTCATTTTCCAATTCCCTCACATTGCCGGGCCAGTGATGCGACTTGAATTGCTGGATAACGTCTGGGTCAACGCCCAAGATCTTGCGCCCGATACTTTGGGCGTAATAGTTAGCCAAGTATTCCGTCAGCACTTCTACATCATCCGGCCTGTCCCTAAGTGGCGGGATATTCAGTTGAAAGCCGTTAATGCGATAGTAAAGGTCTTCCCTAAAGCGCCCCGCCTTAATGAGCTCCTCAAGAGAACAGTTGGTGGCGGCGATAACGCGCACGTCACAATGGATTATCTTATCGCCCCCTAAAGGCTTGACTTCGCCCTCCTGCAAAAAACGCAGGAGACTGACCTGAAATGACGCTGATACATCGGCTATTTCATCCAGGAAAACGGTGCCGCCGTCTGCGGCAGGCAGCAGTCCAAGACGATCACTGATTGCGCCAGTGTAGGCCCCTTTTTTATGCCCAAAAAGCTCAGAGTGCAATAACTCATCCGACATGCCCCCACAGTTATGCACCAACAGCGGTTGATTGCTCCGGTCACTGCTTTGATGGATGGCAGCCGCCATCAGTTCTTTACCGCTACCCGTAGGGCCTTGGATCAAGATGGGCAGATTGGTCTTGGCCGCCTTTTGGGCCATATTGCACAGTGTCGCCATGCCTTGGCTGCAATACACCAATTTGCCAAACTGGTGGCTGTCTCCCCCGAAATTTTTACGTTGGCCGGTGTATCGGCTTAGCACATTTTCGGCAATCTTGAATTCACGGCTTAAATGCCGGTGGCGAAAGCCAAGCTCGCGGTTCTCCAGCGCCCGTTTGACCAGCAGTTCAATCAATTCAACAGGCCAGGCTTCGGGAAGGAATTGATAAACCGCCGCTTTGTTAATGGCTGCCGTCATTTCCGGGCGGCTTAAATCACCCACCAATAAACGGACTGTTTCGGGGTGGGAAATACGTGCACGGCTTAAATAGGTGATGGCATCAAATTCGCTGGGATGATGCTGGGCAAGGATCAGGTCTATCGGATTTTTATCAAGCAATTTCAATGCCTTGCCTGCATCATTACAGACGTTCGTGCGGTAATGCGCCCCCAAAAACGCGCTGAGCTCTGTTGCGGCTTTTGTCCCATAGCCACAAATCAGGATAGATGAAAGGCCATTGTGCATAAAATTAAAACCCTTGGGTAGTTGGCGCAATAGCGGGGGAACATAGCATCTGATAATCAGGCAGTCAAGTAAGTTGCATAGTTAGTTTACGATTTGAAAAACATCTTGACAGTTTAATGACAAAAGCTCATATTTCGCCGCCAGAACTTACACAAAAAATATTTACCTTAGGACAAAGCGATGGGGCAGAACCTGAACCTGGCAGATCACGAATTCAATCAAGCCTTGAAAATGATTGAAGCAGAAGAAATTGGCCAGGAAGAAAAAGTGGACATGTTGATGCAAATCGCGATGGGCATTCAGCAAAAACCCAAGTCGCCTGGGCAAATCTTGAATGCGGTCAAGCTGTACGAGAAGGCGTTAGAGCTTTGTCCTCAATCTCAAATACTGACAAGGGCGCGTATAGAAGCGCGCAAGGGAACCGCCTATCAAGCAATTCCCGATACCGGAACCGGTTTCTTGTTTAAAGCGCAAGCACAATATGAAGTCGCCTTGCCGGTACTCATTGGATCCGGCCTGCCAGAAGAAGTCGCCGAGGCTGAAATGAATCTGGGCGTGGTCTTACAAGCACTGGCCGGCTTTCAAAAAATCCCCATTACCGAATGTATCTCAGCCTACCAGCGTTCTTTACGTGTATTTGAACGCAACAAGTATCCTACCGAATATGCCATTTTGCACAACAATCTGGCCACGGCTTTTTTATCCATCCCGATGAATGATGAACGCGCCAAAATGCGGGAGGCATTGGCAGTCCAATCCTTTGAAGCAGCATTGGAAGTGGTGAATTTGGTCGATCATCCATCGGAATATGCCATGTTGCAGAACAATCTCGGCAATGCCTTGCAATATGCGTCCAGCAGCCATCCGGTGGAAAATAATTTACGTGCGCTGGAAGCCTACGATGAATCCCTGAAAGTGCGTACCCGTCATGACACGCCATTGGAGTATGCCAACACGATTTCGAACAAGGCGAATTGCCTGCGCAATCTTCCGGATAATCCTGAAAATCCAGGGTCAGGCAACCACGGCCGCTTAATGCAAGCCCGGTTACTGTATCGGGAGGCGCAACAGATATTTGCCGCGTATGGGGAGTTAGGTAAAGAAAATGTCATCAAGGAAGTGCTGCAAGACATTGAGCAAGATTTAGGCACAAGCCAGGCAGGTTCGCGTGGTGGAAAAGGATTTGGCGAAGAACGGGTCTAATTGCCAAAGGATTGATATACGGTAACGATTTAAGATAAAAAAACTAACGACAATCAACAACTTTCTTGGAGATAATTAACGATGTATCTGGTATATGTCCTGCTGGCCCTGGTTGCTGGTGCAATAGGTGGTGCGGTGGGTGGAATAAAAGTAGGCGGTGAACATTTGGGTAACGAGCTGGCGGCAATGATGGGTGGTGCCTATGGCGTTTTGTCAGCTGTGCCGGGCATTGTTGTTGCACTCATCATCCTGGCAATTTTTTAAAGGAAAATAATAATGTTTGAAATGTTTAAGGATGCCTTCACTTTATTCTTGAAAGGCAAGTTGTTCCAGGATTACCACGCCGTATTTCGTCAGGTAGCAATAGGCGCAGGGATCACTGCGCTAACCTGTATGGTGCTGTCAATAATGGGCCTGGCCATGTGGCTGGCAATATTCCTTGCCGCATTCATAGGGGGTGCGCTTCAGCCTTATCTATTTAAAGACCTGAAGTATGAGTAGGCACGAATGAATAATCTGGCTGAAACCATGAACAGTAAAGTAGGCCATAAAGTAGGCCATCAAGAGCCGAGGCCCGTCGAAATCCGTCCAGGCCTTGATGCTTTGCTCAAGGATATTCATGCCTTGGAGGCTTTGGTTGCAGGCTGGAATGAACAGCAGGCCAATACGGTCGAAGCTTTGCGACGGGCCGATGGGGCTTTGCATAAAGAAGCTTTTTCGCGCCTGATCAGGGCGGTTAAACAAGCGCCAGGGGCAATGGCGGCCTTGAAAGAAGCGGTCGGGGACGAGGTGGTTTATGCGGTGTTAAGGCATCTTGAAATTATTAAACCCTCCTTGCATGAACGGGTGGAACAAGCGTTGGAATCCGTGCGCCCTTTTCTGGTAGTCACGGCGGCAATGTGGAAATGGTCGAGATCATAACGCCTGATACGGTCACCATTCGCCTGTTAGGGGCATGCGATGGTTGTCCTGCTTCGGGTTTAACCCTCAGCGAAGGCGTGGAGAAAGCCATCAAGGAATATTGCCCGGAGATAACAACCATTACTAAGGCCAGAGGCGGGGTAACCGCCAAGCCGGTGGATGGCATACCGGTACATTTTGTTAGCCCCTTTGCCAATAGTGAGGATGCGGGGTGGGAGTATGCCGCCTTGCTCGATGAAATCCCTGAACGACAAATCAAAGTGGTGACGGTGGCGGGTAATGAGGTCATACTCAGCCGTTTTGACGGCAAGGTGACTTGTTACCAAAATGCCTGTGCCCACCTCGGTATGCCGCTGGATATGGGTGAAGTGCGAAATGGCATCTTGATCTGCCCGCACCATGCCTTTGAATACTCATTGGAATCAGGCGAATGCCTGACAGCGCCCGAAGTGCAATTACAAACCCACGCAGTCAAAGTGGTGGGAAACAGGGTGGAGATCAGGTTCTCATGAGTACGCAACGCATTACCCTGAAAGTCAGTCCTGATCCCAGCTTGCGCGTTGCCGAAGCCAGCAATGTCCAGCATCAGCCGCTGCTGGAAAATGAACCGTTTGTGGTCATTGGCGCCGAGCGTAACCCACCTATTGTGACGGAGGGTGTCAAGCCCAGTAGCCGATCCTGTTTTGGCCCCAGGGGGGGCGCACTGATGGGTGAAAACGGCCCGTTTTGGTTATGCGACACCGGCCATCACCGTCTATTAGGCTGGCGGCAATTGCCCAAAGATGATCAAACGCCCGCAGACTGGGTCATCGGCCAGCCGACCATACACAATGAAGGGCGCAACGGCAAAGGCGACATCACCGCCGCCACCGTCAATGTGCCGACAGGCATCTGTGTTTGTGGCGATGGTGAACAACCCGGCATGGCCGTTGCCGATGCGTGGAACCACCGGGTGCTGATCTGGAAAACCTGTCCGGAAGATAATAATACGCCTGCTGATATTGTGGTGGGACAGGCGGATTTTAATTCTGGAATAGCCAATCGCGGCCAAGACACAGCGGCTGCAAACAGTATGCATTGGCCTTATGGTGTGGCGTGGCTGGACGGGCACTTGTTGGTTGCGGATGCGGAAAATAGAAGGGTGTTGATCTGGAAGGGATTTCCAGAAAACGACGGCCAGCCAGCGGATTTTGTCCTTGGGCAACATGATTTCAATTGCCGTGATGAAAATGCAGGTGGCGAACCGAATGCGATGAGTATGCGCTGGCCGCATGGCATTGCACTATGGCAAGGCCATTTATGTGTTTCTGATGCGGGCAATAACCGCATTATGGTCTGGAAAGGCATCCCCAACAGCAATGGTGCGGCATGCGAATTTGTCCTGGGACAAAAACAAAGTGATTTGGTAGACCATAATCAGTCATTATATTGGCCACGGGCAAACAGTTTGAATATGCCTTACGCGATCGCTGCGGCCAATGAATGGTTATTGGTAGCGGATACCGCGAATTCCCGTTTGTTGGGCTGGCATATTGACGATCTTGCGACGGATGCTGCCGCCCGCGCCTTAACCGGCCAATTAAATTTTCACCAGAAAGGCGATAATCGCTGGCGGCCTCCAGTGGCTGATTCACTGTGTTGGCCTTATGGAATACAGGCTTGCGGTAATGTGGTTGTCGTGGCGGATTCGGGAAATAACCGGGTTAGCCTTTGGAAACTGGCTGTATGAGCAAGCCAGCGCCTGAAATACAGGCCGACCCATCCCATGACCAGGCTTCGTTAAGCCGGGAAATTATCCGGGTAACAGGCATTGTGCAGGGGGTTGGCTTGCGTCCCACCGTATGCCGCTTGGCAAATGAGGCAGAACTGACCGGTCATGTATTAAACGACGGTCAAGGCGTACTGATCCATGCCTGGGGCAAGCGCTCAGCCATTGATGCCTTTATTATAAACCTGGAAACCCAGGCACCCCGTTTAGCGCGTATTGATTCAATCAAGCGAACTGCACTGGATAGCGCAGAAGCTGCGCCAGCATGCTTTTCTATTGCAGCCAGCGACCGCAATGCCGTACAAACCCACATCGCCCCTGATGCAGCGACCTGTCCGGAATGTATGGCCGATGCGCACGATCCTTTCGGCAGGCGCTTCCGCTATCCATTAACCAACTGTACACACTGCGGCCCCCGCTTTTCCATCGTCAATGCCATTCCCTATGATCGTGCCAATACCAGTATGCGTGATTTCATCCAATGCGGGGAGTGTCAGGCTGAATATGGATCACCGATGGATCGGCGTTTTCATGCACAACCCAATGCCTGTCATGCCTGTGGCCCTCGGGTTGAATTGGCCCGCATTGACGGCAATCCCGTTTGTATGGAAAGCCTGACCCAACTCGATGATGTCGATGCCGCTGCTACGCTTTTACAAAATGGCGAAATCCTGGTTATTAAAGGCTTGGGGGGCTTTCACCTGGCGTGCGATGCCACTAATACTGAAACCGTAGAAAAACTGCGCCAGCGCAAACAACGCTACGGCAAACCGTTTGCTTTGATAGCACGCGATCTTGATGTGATTCAGCGTTATGCAAGGGTCACTGAGCAGGAAAAAGCCTTGTTGGGCAGTGTGCAAGCACCGATTGTTTTGCTTGAAAAAAGTGATCGGCTGCCCCCCGGTAAAAAACGCGGATTCGGTATAGCCGAAGGCCAGCGTGAAAAAGATCTCAATCCGATTTCAGTGGCGGTAGCCCCCGGCCAGAATACCGTCGGATTTATGTTGCCTTATACGCCGCTGCATCAACTCATGTTAAAGCGCATGAACCGCCCGATTGTACTGACCTCGGCCAATCGTTCGGATGAGCCCCAGGTTATTGGTAATCATGAAGTACACGACAGGCTGGGTGATATTGCAGAATATGTGCTCTGGCACAACCGCGACATCGTCAATCGCGTTGATGATTCTGTCGTTCGCATGGTGCTCGGCAAGCCCCGGATTATACGCCGTTCCAGAGGCTATGCGCCGGTGCCGCTGCCTTTGCCGACGGGCTTTGAACACGCGCCGGAGCTATTGGCAATGGGTGCAGAATTAAAGAATACCTTCTGCTTGATCAAACAAGGAAACGCGATTTTATCACAGCATATAGGTGACCTGGAAAATGCAGAAACCTATGCGGATTATCAAAAAAATCTAGCTTTGTATGCCGATCTTTTTCAGCATTCCCCCCGCTTGATTGCTGTTGATGCCCACCCGGAATATCTATCCAGTAAGCTTGGCCGCCTGTGGTCTGGGCAACGTGATTTGCCCATCACGGAAGTGCAACATCACCATGCCCATATCGCAGCTTGTTTGGTTGACAACCACTATCCATTCGATGCGCCACCCGTTTTAGGTGTTGCCCTCGATGGTCTTGGTTTTGGCGAAGACGGTACGATTTGGGGGGGTGAATTTTTACGTGCTGATTATATCCAGGCAGAAAGGCTGGCAACCTTTAAACCCGTTGCCCTATTAGGGGGCGCACACGCTATGCGGGAACCCTGGCGAAACACCTATGCGCACCTCATGGCTGGCATGGGTTGGCCGGTTTATAAGGCCAATTTCAATGAACTTGAATTGACCCGCTTTTTGGAAGAACAAGCCCTGGACACTTTTTCTGCCATGCTGAAAAAGGGGATGAATGCGCCGTTGGCTTCCTCTTGTGGCCGCCTGTTTGATGCCGTTGCTGCGGCCATAGGCATCTGCCGTACGGGCGTAAGTTATGAAGGGCAGGCGGCAATTGAGCTGGAAGCGATCGTAGATCAGGACACCTTGCATCATGAAGATGACAGGCTGGCTTATCCGTTTGCGATCCCTTATTTACCGGGATCAAGGCTTCCATATGTTGAGCCGCTGGCGATGTGGCAAGCACTGCTAGGCGATTTAATCCTGAAAACGCCTGCACCAATTATGGCAGCGAGATTTCATAAAGGCCTGGCCAAAATAATTGCCACCATGGTTCGCAAGCTCACTACGAAAAATGATGAGCGCATCATCAATACGATTGCATTATCAGGGGGTGTTTTTCACAACAAAACGCTGCTGGAGCAAGTGGTTATGCGGCTTGAAAATGATCAATACACGGTGCTGACCCATCACCAAATTCCGGCCAATGACGGCGGCCTCGCCTTGGGGCAGACGGTGATTGCAGCCGCTCAATTAATCAGGAGAAAACAGACATGTGCTTAGGTATTCCGGGGCAGATTGTTGAAA
The DNA here is from genome assembly GCF_046714055.1 of Methyloglobulus sp. Taxonomy (GTDB): domain Bacteria; phylum Pseudomonadota; class Gammaproteobacteria; order Methylococcales; family Methylomonadaceae; genus Methyloglobulus. The sequence continues at coordinate 9,711 of NZ_JBKKBJ010000167.1, forward strand.
TCAGCAATGCTGCGATTAAACAGGCGATTGTCGATGTGGCGGGTGTAAAACGTCCGGTCAATATTGCCTGCATTGTCGATGAGCAACATTCGGTTGACGACTGTGTCGGGGATTGGGTGCTAGTTCATGTGGGTTTTGCGATGAGCCGGATTGATGCAGATGAAGCCGAAAAAACCTTGGCCCTGCTGGCCGAATTGGGTGAAGCACAGGCTGAAATTGCAGCGATGCAAAACTCTGCTGCAATGCGCTAAGGGTATAAAGTAATGAAAGACACCACGCCCCAACTTAAATCGCTGTACCCGTTTCTGCATGGAGAAACAAAAGCAGTGCAGGCTGAGAATAAGGCCTTGTTGGAGTCTGTTAAACAAAAAGCGGCGCATAGTGTTTGCATTAAGCAACAATTTTTTGCGGACAATGCGCAGGCGCTTGTCGATGCAGCCAACGCCATTGCCCAAGTCTATCTTGCCGGTGGCCGCATGTTGTGTATGGGCAATGGTGGGTCGAGTTGTGACGCCGCTCATTTTGCGGTCGAGTTCCAACATCCCGTCACCACAGGAAGGCCGGCATTGCCGGCATTTAATCTGGTGATGGATACGGCCATGTTAAGTGCGGTAGCGAATGATGTCGGCTTCAAACACGTTTTTGTCCGGCAGTTGGAAGCACATGCCTCAGCAAAAGACGGGCTGATGGGTTTTTCTACCAGTGGCAATTCAGGCAATCTGTTGGCAGCGTATCGCAAAGCAAAGGACATGAGGCTGGTTACCTTGGGGCTGGCAGGTGGCGATGGCGGCGTCATGGCATCCTGTGGCCTGGTTGATCATTGTTTGGTGGTGGCAACCGATTCCATCCACCGTGTTCAGGAAGTGCATGTAGCGGCCTACCATATTCTCTGGGATCTGGTGCATACCTTGTTGGCGGATCGCCGTGGCAATATACAGCCAGCCAGTTTTGAGAGTAAAACAACATGAAATATGTCGATGAATTTCGTGACCCTGTAAAGGCCAAATGGCTCAATCAGGAAATTTCCACTTTAATTGATCAGCTTGGCGTTACCGAGCAAAACCCGCTTCAGTTGATGGAGTTTTGTGGCGGGCATACGCATACTATTTTTCGCTATGGCATCGGACAAATGTTGCCCAAAGGAATAGAACTGGTGCATGGCCCAGGTTGTCCCGTGTGTGTTTTGCCCATGGGACGGGTTGATGACTGTGTCGCGCTGGCTGAACTTCCCGAGGTGATTTTCACTACCTTCGGCGATGCGATGCGCGTACCTGGATCGAGAAAAAGCCTGTTGCAGGCAAAAGCGGATGGCGCGGATGTTCGCATGGTGTATTCGCCGCTGGATGCATTGGCGCTGGCGAAGAAAAACCCGCAACGTGAAGTGATCTTTTTTGCGCTGGGTTTTGAAACCACTATGCCATCAACGGCCCTGACCGTACTGCAGGCAGAATCTGAACACGTCACCAATTTCTCGTTATTTTGCAACCATATTACAACCGTCCCAACCATCAAGGCGATTCTGGACTCCCCGGACATGCAAATAGATGGTTTTCTGGCGCCGGGCCATGTCAGCATGGTTGTTGGCGAACGGCCCTTTGATTTTGTTGCCCGGCATTATGGAAAGCCGATCGTGATTACCGGTTTTGAACCGCTGGATATTCTGCAAGCAATCTGGATGTTGCTGAAGCAACTGCATGAAAAACGCACCGATGTGGAAAATCAGTACGCGCGTATTGTATCGCCTGGGGGGAATGAGCCTGGTTTAGAGGCGATTTCCAAGGTCTTTGAGTTACGCGAATACTTTGAATGGCGAGGTCTGGGTTCAATTGACCATTCCGGAATCAAAATGCGTGATGCGTATGCCGCTTATGATGCCGAGCGCAAATTTGCGGTTCCAAATATCAAGATTGCCGACCCTAAGTCTTGTCAATGCGGTGAAGTGCTAAAAGGTGTTATCCGTCCTTGGGAATGCAAGGTCTTTGGGACTTCCTGTACGCCAGAAACGCCTATGGGCGCATTAATGGTTTCCAGCGAAGGTGCCTGCGCGGCTTATTATAACTTCGGTGACCTGGATGAATTAATTCAGCGCCGTCAAAGCGACAAGGTGCTGGACGTATGAGTCAACCAAACCCAACCGCGATGAAATCCATGTCTCACATCAGGCAACGGAGTGGCAAGACAAACGCAAAAACCATCACCTTGGCACATGGTAGTGGTGGCAAGGCCATGCGCGACCTGATTGATGATGTATTCGTCAGCACCTTCGATAACCCTGAGTTATCCAAGCTGGAAGACCAGGCACGTTTTGATCTCGCTACCCTGCTTAAATTGGGTGACCGATTGGCCATGACCACCGACTCCTATGTGGTGGATCCCTTGTTTTTCCCCGGTGGCGATATTGGTAAGCTTGCGGTCACCGGAACGGTCAATGATCTTGCGGTGGGTGGCGCTATACCCTTGTATCTAACCTGTGCAATGATCATTGAGGAAGGCTTTCCCGTAGATGATCTTCGGAAGATTGCAAGGTCGATGAAACGTACCGCTGATGAAGCGGGCATCAGCATAGTGACAGGCGATACCAAGGTGGTGCATAAAGGCGCGGCAGACAAGCTGTTTATCAATACTGCCGGCATTGGCGTAATACCCAAGGGGATACAAATTCATGCCGGCCGCGCCCAAGCAGGCGATGTCATTATTATCAATGGCTACATTGGCGATCATGGCGCGGCTATTGTCGATGCCCGTGGTGAGATGTCCTTACAAAACACCATAGAAACCGATTGCCAACCGCTGAACTCACTGATACAGGCGATGCTGAAAGCCTGCCCTACTATCCATTGCCTGCGCGATGCGACCCGAGGCGGTATTGCCACGGTACTGAATGAATATGCCCAGGCGAGCAATGTCTGTATGCGGTTGAATGAAGCAGCACTGCCCATCCGTGATGAAGTGCGTGGCATGTGTGAAATCCTTGGGCTTGATCCGCTTTATTTGGCGAATGAAGGCAAGTTGGTTGCGATTGCGCCTGCTGAATCAGCCGATGCGGTCATCGCTACCATGCAAGCCCATCCTGCCGGCGTACACAGTGCGGTGGTGGGTGAAGTGACGGCGACACCCGCATCCGGTGTGATCCTTACAACACTGTTTGGTGGTCAACGCATGGTTGATATGTTGGTCGGTGAGCAATTGCCGAGAATCTGCTGACAGTGGATACGCAAGCGCTTCAAGCACAGCAAGGGTCGTCTATTACGGTCAGCGAGGAGGGCAATAAAATCAGCCTCGCACTGCTGGTCTTGAAGACTTTCATCAGGGTGATTCCTGGTGGGGATGTACGGTTGGGTTTCGTGCGATGCAACGGGTTGGGCCACTCAGCGACACCTTTCAGGTGACTCATTTTGATAAACCGATGATACCAGGAGAATTACCCTATGCATGAGCTTGGCATTACCCGCAATATTGTTGCCATTGTCAGCGAGCATGCCGGTGAAAACCAGGTTAAACGGGTCTTGCTGGAGATTGGCAAACTGTCGGCCATTATGCCCGATGCGATCCGCTTCTGTTTTGAAGTCTGTAGTAAAGACACCCCCCTGGAAAATGCAGAATTACAGATCAACGAAGTGCAAGGTATTGCCCAATGTCAGGCGTGCGGCGCAGAATTTGAAATTGACCAATTATTTGGGCGATGTGGCTGTGGTTCTAACCATATCCGGTGCATCACGGGCGAAGAAATGAAAATCAAAGAAATGGAGATACTCTAATGTGTACTATTTGCGGATGTTCCGACGGTGCCAAGGCAACAGTGACCGATCTCGAAACGGGTAAAACCGTAGAACTTGCCCATGATGGCTCTCATCATGACCATAATCACGATCACGATCATGGACATCCGCACCATAGCCATGACCACGGGGACAGCCATGCGCATCATCACGACGGCCATGCCCACACCCATGCTGCAAGGCATGGGACGACCCTCTCGCTTGAGGCCGACATTTTAGCCAAAAACAATCGTTTGGCAGAGCGTAACCGGGGCTGGTTTGAAGGCAGGGGCATCCTATCGTTTAACTTGGTCAGCTCACCCGGTTCTGGCAAAACAACCTTGCTGGAACGTACCATCACAGACTTAAAGGGCGAGCTTCCCATCAATGTTATCGAAGGCGACCAGGAAACCCTTAATGATGCCCAACGCATCAAAGCCACGGGTTGTAAAGTCGTACAAATCAATACGGGTACAGGCTGTCATCTGGAAGCCGATATGCTCGCACGCGGTTTAAAAGACTTGAATCCGCCACCAAATTCCATCGTGATGATCGAAAATGTCGGCAATCTGGTCTGCCCGGCTTTGTTTGACCTTGGGGAAAATTGTAAAGTGGCGATACTTTCAGTAACCGAAGGCGAAGACAAGCCCATCAAATATCCCCACATGTTCCGTGCCGCACAAGTGATGCTGCTCAATAAAATTGATTTGTTGCCGCATCTGAATTTTGATGTTGAGGCCTGTGTCAACTATGCCAAAACGGTTAATCCTGATATCCGGATATTTCAATTATCCGCCATTTCGGGCCAAGGCTTGGATGAATGGTATGGCTGGCTAAAAAAACAGCTTAACGCCCAACAAGGGGTAACCGCCTAATGGCCAGCGTGTTGTTACTGGGTTTTTTGATTGGCATGCGCCACGCGCTGGAGGCTGATCATGTGGCGGCAGTCGCCACATTAGCTATGCGCACGACAACCGTAAAACAGGCGATAAAACTGGGTTCAATCTGGGGCTTGGGACATAGCTTAACCTTATTCCTGTTCGGCTCGGTGGTTTTGCTAACGGATTTGTTTGTTCCTGAAGCGATGGCTGCATGGCTGGAATTCGGTGTCGGCATTATGCTAATTCTTTTGGGCCTGGATGTGCTGCGCCGGTTACTCCGTGACCGCATCCACTACCATGTCCATCAACACGAAGCACCACAACGGTATTTATTTACTTCCCCCTTTGAAAAAGGGGGATCGAGGGGGATTTTATCTAACAAATCTCCCCTAACCCCTCTTTTTCAAAGAGGGGGACTGAATAATGACCCACAACGTCATTTCCACGCCCATTCGCACACTGACAAAGCTTTAAAAAACGATCCCCATCAGCATCAACACCAACACCCCAATCAATTGTACTATCGGGCACTTTTTGTAGGGATATTACATGGCATGGCTGGCTCAGCCGCTTTGATACTGTTAACACTGGAAACCATTAAATCGCCCTTAATCGGGATCATCTATATAGCACTCTTTGGCTTTGGCTCCATTGCTGGAATGGCTGTCTTATCTTATGCTATTTCCATCCCATTACGCGCCTCAGCAACCGTCATGACCCGCATGCATAACGGACTACAGTTGATGATAGGCGTATCCACCGTAATAGTGGGTAGCTTCGTTATACTGGGTGTCTAAGCACAAACCGCCGAAAATTAGGGTACTGTACACTTTCGTCCGTAAATATACGCCAAGGTGAAGATACAGAGGTTATACCAATCCCCAATAAGTTCTCATTGATACCTTCTCCAAAGGGAGAAGGTCAGGATGAGGGGATTCATATAACAACTTATTGGGATTAGTATTACACTCACACCATGTAAAGCCAAATACTGTCCGAAAAACATATTTAATCTTTGTTTCCGCACATAGTGACAAACCGGCAGTGTTTTTCGCACATAATTTCTATGGTTTTACATCCAGAACAGCGACCCGAGCACATGACGGGAAACAAGTGTTTTCCGTATATTCACCTAATTCGTTGTAAATAAATGTAAAAGACTATTTATACTGCCGTATATTTACGGACGAAAGTGTACAGCACCCTGACTTCGCCAGCACCTCGCCACCGTTGTCAGCGGCTGAACTCAATCGTTAACAGTATTCAAAAAAATTACATGCCTATGAACTTACCACAGGTTACCAAATCGAAATTTTGAATTGATAACCTGGAGAGCTGGTATGCAAACAGAAATCACGAGTTTTTGGGAATGGCAGCAACACTTTTCGGATGAGAAGAAGTGTCTTCAAGCCCTTATTAAACTGAGGTGGCCTGATGGCTTCCGTTGTGGTTGCTGTGCCCATTAAAAAGGCTGGTTACTGCAAACCCGCCACGTCTATGAATGCGCCGGATGCCACCACCACACCTCGGTAACGGCCGACACCTTATTCCACAACACCAAACTGCCTTTGGTAAAGCGGTTCTGGTGCATCTACTGGATGTCGTCGGACAAGGGGCAGCATATCGGCCTTGCGCTTGACCAAGCTTATCGGCGTATCCTGGATAACAGCCTACCGGATGTTGCGGAAGTTACGGGTTGCGATGGGCGACCAGAACCGCGTTTACCAATTGACCGGCTTTATCGAACTGGACGATGCCTTTGTTGACGGCAAGCAGGGACGGGGCGTCGACGGCAAGACGGCCATCCTGTTGGCCTGTGAACACAATAACGGCAAGCCGGGCTTTGTCGCCATGAAAGCTGTGGGGCAAGTGACGCAGGACAGTGTCAAGGCCTCTTTGCTCAAGAGACCATTGCGCCCCAGCAAACGCTGCATACGGACGCGTTTGCCGCACTCAGGGTACTGGCCGAAGGCCATCATCATATCGCCAAAGTCACGCCGCCCGAATTGGCTGATGAATGGTTGCCTTGGGCGCATGTGGTCATCAGTAACTTCAAGAGCTACCTGCTCGGCACCTACCACGGCGTGTCAGGGCGCTATGTGCAGGAATATCTCGATGAATTCTGTTACCGCTTGAACAGGCGCTTCTGGGAAAACCAAATCCCCAATCGCTTGTTGAAACTTTGCATCAGTCACCAACCAGTTATACTGCAACCTGTGGCTTGTTAATAGCCATGAAAAATTATTGCACCGGCTCACCGGCTGGTTTGGGTCGAAAGCAGCCTTTCACCGTCATATTTGATACCAACATAAATTTACGATTGCCTGATTAAGACTGGGTTTTTACACTTGATTACAGAAGTTTTTCACTAAAACCTACATCAATACCATATTATCCCTATGGATCATTTCTGAATCATCCGCATAACCTAGTATCTTCTCAAACTCGGAACTACTTTTACCTGCGATAAGGCCCGCATCTATCTTGCCATAATTAATGAGACCCCGGGCTATTTCCAGGCCGCTTTCATCGACACAGGATACCAATTCGCCCCGTTCAAACCGGCCCGATACGGATTTGACACCCACGGCTAACAAGCTTTTGCCATCACTTTTTAGCACTTTGACCGCGCCAGCATCCAACACTAACTGCCCTTTAACCTGTAACTGGCCTGCTAACCAGCGTTTTCTGGCGACTAAAGGTTCTATATCCGGCAAGAAGTGCGTACCGATTTCTTCTCCCGATATAACCTTGGTAATCACATCGTCAACCACACCTGGGGCAATGATGGTTGCAGCGCCTGACCTGGAAGCCAGTCGCGCCGCCCGTACCTTGGTGTACATGCCACCACGACCCAGTCCACTGCGGCTCTCGCCCGCCATTTTTTCCAGGCGGTTATCATTGACGCTGATTTGCGAAATCAATTCGGCATCGGGGTATAAGCCAGGATCGCCCGTATATAAACCTTTTTGGTCGGTCAAAATAATGAGCAGTTCAGCCTCAACCAGATTAGCAACCAAAGCCGCCAACGTGTCATTATCGCCAAAACGAATTTCTTCCGTGGCAACCGTATCGTTTTCGTTAATCACCGGAACCACGCCAAATTTGAGCAAGGTCAACAAGGTGCTACGGGCGTTGATATAACGCTGCCTGTCGGTGAGGTCGTCATGGGTGAGCAATACTTGCGCTGCGTGCAGGCCGTGCTGCTGAAAATTGTCATCGAACACACGCACCAGCCCCATTTGACCCACTGCGGCGGCGGCCTGTAATTCGTGCAGGGTTTTAGGCCGGATTTTTAACCCTAAGCGGCTCATCCCCTCCGCAACCGAACCGGATGATACCAAGACGACATCAACTGACTGCTGTTTTAAGCCGACCATCTGGCTAACCCAAGCGGTAATCGCGGACTTGTCTAGCCCTTGCCCACCCTTAGTGAGCAAAGAGCTGCCTATCTTAATTACGACTCGTTTGACGTTTTTAAAATCAGCCCTGCCCACTGTCTTTCCGTCGTTGTTGTTCCAAAAAGCCCATGATGGCAAACATCAATTCTTTAGTGCCTCTGCCGTTAATGGCCGAGATTTTAAATACTGGGGCCCTCCATTTTAGGTCTTTAATAATTGCCTGGCAGTATTCGTCTTTTTCTTCATCTTGCAATACGTCTATCTTATTCAGCACCAACCAGCGCGGTTTGCTGATTAACTCATCACTCCATTTTTCCAGTTCATGGATGATTTTCTTCGCCGATTGGACAGGCGTATCCAGGCTTTCATAAGGTTTGACATCAATTATGTGGAGCAATAATCCCGTCCGTGACAAGTGCTTGAGGAATTGCAGCCCTAATCCCGCACCTTCCGCAGCCCCTTCGATCACGCCGGGAATATCGGCAATTACGAAACTGCGTTGCTCGTCTATGCTGACTACACCCAGATTAGGATGCAATGTGGTAAAAGGATAATCGGCAACCTTGGGTGTCGCAGAGGAAACCGCGCGTATCAAACTGGATTTTCCGGCATTGGGCATACCCAACAACCCCACATCGGCGATTAAGGTCAGTTCCAGGTTGAGCATCCTATGCTCGCCTTCCGTCCCTTTGCTGGCTTTCTGCGGCGCCCTATTGATGCTGCTTTTAAATCGCGTGTTGCCCAGGCCATGAAAACCACCTTTGGCAACCAGCAATGTTTCGCCAACTTTTGTCAGATCACCGATCAATTCACCGGTGTCGGCATCGGATACCAGCGTACCTAGCGGCACGGGCACATAACAATCCTCGCCTTTTCTGCCGGTACAATTACGACCCATTCCGTTTTGCCCACGCTCTGCCCTGTGTACCGTATGAAAACGAAAATCAGCCAAGGTATTCACGTTCTCAACAGCTATCAGGTAGACACTACCGCCATCGCCACCATCGCCGCCATCAGGCCCACCCATCGGGATATATTTTTCGCGGCGAAAACCTATGGCACCATTACCGCCATCTCCGGCTTCTACACGAACGATTACTTCATCAACAAACTTCATAATTCCATTGTTGTGGTATTTTCAACCCGTAAAAACAAAAAAAGCCCCGTCACTTGATGAGCGGAGCTTTTTGTAAAATAGAACCTGTTGCAAATGCAACAGAATGCCTTATCCAGCCAAAATACTGACAAACTTACGGCTTTTAGGGCCTTTTACTTCAAAAACGACTTTACCGTCAGCGGTTGCAAACAAGGTATGGTCTTTTCCACAACCCACATTGACACCGGGATGGAAATGGGTGCCACGCTGACGGACAATGATGTTCCCTGCTATGACTTTTTCACCGCCAAAACGCTTCACGCCTAATCTTTTTGCATTGGAGTCGCGCCCGTTACGGGTGCTGCCTCCAGCTTTCTTATGGGCCATCTTTAACTCCTGCCTTTAAGCGGAAATGCCAGTAATCTGGACTTCCGTATAGAACTGACGATGCCCCATGTGTTTCATATGGTGCTTACGTCTTTTGAATTTAATGATCTTGATTTTTTTATGCCTGCCTTGGGACAACACAGTCGCCGTAACCTTAGCGCCTTCTATATAGGGCACACCGACTTTAACAGCGTCACCCGACTGGAACATAAGTACCTTATCGAACTCAACGCTATCACCCGCGCCAAGCTCAAGTTTTTCTACCTTTAAGAACGTACCTTCCTCAACGCGGTACTGTTTACCACCTGTTTGAATTACCGCATACATCGGCCACAACTCCGTAAAGTATTAACTTACTAAAATTAACCTATAATTGTATTTTTAAAACAGGGCCACGTCAAATCAATATTCTATTAACTTGGTTGGCAACGCAAAGGTCTTTAACAACACTGCCCATTGAGATCGTCAATAAGGCAACTCAATTAGGCTGGGCTATTCAGCTTGTGTTCAGTTATAATGGCGCGTTTGATTTTTGTAGTGTTTGTTGCACTTCGGCTTGCTTACTTCGTACTAAATAATGGCATCAAATTTACTTACCAGCGCACCAGATCCCATTGACTTTGAGTCTATAAAGCGATTGACCGCTGACGAAGCCAAGGCCGTTGATGCGCTGATTATCGAGCAGCTTAGTTCGGATGTGCTGCTCATCAATCAGATGGGACATTATATAGTCGGTAATGGCGGAAAACGGTTACGCCCCATGCTTTTATTGCTCGCCGCCAAAGCATTAGGCCGAATCGATCACAATCATCTGGCGCTCGCCGCAGTGATTGAATTTATCCACACGGCGACGCTACTGCACGATGACGTAGTAGACGAATCAGACCTAAGACGCGGCAAACAATCTGCCAATGCGGTGTGGGGCAATGCGGCTAGCGTACTGGTGGGCGACTACCTTTATTCCAGCGCTTTTGAGATGATGGTCCGCACCAACATTATGCGTGTTATGGAAATCCTCTCCAAAACGACCACAGCCATTGCCGAAGGCGAAGTGTTACAGCTTCTTAACTGCAACAACCCTGAAACAACAGAAGAAAAATATCTGGAAGTGATTTCCAGGAAAACGGCCATCTTGTTCAACGCCGCCACAAGATTAGCCGCAGTAGTGTCCAATGCCAGTGCTGAAATTGAAGAAAGGCTTTCCCAATACGGGCAACATCTGGGCATTGCCTTTCAATTAATAGACGATGCCTTGGACTACAAAGCCAATAAAGAAGATCTGGGCAAAAATCTTGGCGACGATCTCGCCGAAGGCAAACCCACCTTGCCATTGATTTTCGCCATCAAAAACAGCAATCAGCCCGAAGCCAATGTTATTATTGATGCCATAAAAAATGGCAATCGTGACGCGTTCAATGAGGTCTACGCCATCGTAAAAAGCAGCAAAGCGATTGAATACACCGAACAACGTGCCAATGAAGAAGCCCAAAAAGCAATGGCTGCGCTAGACGTTTTACCGGAAAGTGAGTTCAAACAAGCCTTACTGGCCTTGGCGAGTTTTTCCGCCCAACGCAGTTATTAAACGCCTTGCCACGAAGACTAAAATCACTGCCGTAGGCTTGAAGGGATAGCCAACTATAATAAATTTGACATTTTCTCAAAATATGCTTCTAATAGCCTTAAGATTGGCTTAAGAATAAAAGTTAGCGTAAAAAATAACAAAAAAAGCTAAACCTATCGGAAGGTAGGGGCAGAAAGTCGCGGATCCAGAATGATGGAAAGCCGGACTGCCGAAAGTGACATCGTGAATGTCGCGTGAGGTAGTTCGGCTTTTTTATTGCGTGCGGGTTCTTACTCGCCGCAGCACTGGGAGTGAAAAACATGAATAACGCCAAGACGCACGACCCAAGCGTTAAACAGCAGCAAAAGGGAACTCACGCGAACTTTACGGTGTGGGCGTTAGGATTGATAGCTCTCGTGGTGTTTTGCAACACAGCAGCGGCTATTAACTCCCCGGTGAAAGCTGATGCCGCATCACAGGCCCGGCTGGTCGAAACCTACGGCAAGCTTCCGTTAAGCTTCGAGGTCAATCAGGGACAAACCGATAAAACGGCCCAGTTTCTCGCGCGCGGTACTGGTTATGGCCTGTTTCTCACACCGACAGGGGCGGTTCTGTCGCTGCATAAGCCTAAGGCCGCAGCCCCCCCCAACCGGCATGTTAGCCGCCCCAGCGTTGCGTGCTACGGCTAAAAAGCCACCTACCAACGCCATTCAAAGCAATCAAGACAAGGCGGCCACGCTACGCATGAAACTTGTCGGCGGCAATCCGAACCCGCACATTCAAGGGCTGGATGAGCTGCCCGGCAAGATCAACTATTTTCGCGGCAAAGACCCCAAGCAGTGGCATACCAATATTCCCACTTACGCCAAGAAATCAATCTTACTCAAATCATATAGTGAGGCGTTATGAATACTATTTTTTTACGTCCTGCCCTTCATGGGGGGCTGCTATGGTTGTTATTCTTGTTTAGCGCCGCCACTGGTGCTACGCCAACCATTACCTGGACACCACCATCTGTCACGCAGAAGGTTGCCACCGGACAAACGATAACCGTTCCTGTTAAGTTCACTGCTTCAAAGAATATCAGTAACGCGCTTGTCCGCGTCGTACCCACCCTGGCCCCCTTTGTTGCCACCAATCCTTCATCGTTCCCGAGTATACCGAAAGGCCAGACCATCACCCTCACACTGACCATTTCTGCAGCGGCCTCCTCACCAATAGGCACGTTTGACGGAACCATACAGATAAAAAGCGGCGGCAAAACGAATGCTACGTTCGCTAAACCACTCCCAGTCACTATTTCAGTTAAGCAAGGAGATGCTTCCTTCTCTACATTACCCGATCCAGATAAAATCATCACCGACCCAGAAGGAGCGGTATATCCAGTCAATCAACTATTAATCCTTTTAAATGAAGGATATTCTCGCAGTGATGCAGATAACATAGCGTCGTCGATCAATGGCCGTATTATTGGGGTCATTCCACTGGGAAATATGTACCAACTAGAAGTGCCGGCTGACACAATACAGGAGCTGGAATCTTTTATTGACCTTCTTAGAACTGATCTACGCGTCAAAGCTGTAACACAAAATCTAGAACTCCAACCGCATTCTGTGACGACAGATTTAGAAAACCTGCGTAATTTTGACCCGACTCTTACTCGTGCGTATGACAAGCTGAACCTGGACGGCGCATGGAAATTGATTGCAGCAAGCCCAGTACCACTTCATCCGGTCACTATTGGTATTGTCGATACTGGCATTGATATGAATCATCCAGAATTTAAAGACGGCGTGACTGTTAAAGGTGCTAGTTCTGATAATGGTTCCACCAGCTGCGGAAGAACCGTAGACAGTCATGGTACCCAAGTGGCAGGTATCATTGGGGCTAATAACTTATCCTCGATATCAACATTATCGCCAGATAGTCCTCAGATGAACGGCATTATGTCTGGTGTTGTCCGGGGCATAGAAGACGATGCTCGGGGCAGCATAAAATACGAGTTGCTCGTAAATCCTAAAAATCCCTCTCTTCCCCAAGAGCAATCTTTTGAACGTAAGTTCCTGGGTGAAATTTATGACTACTTAAATGAGTCGATACGTCAAGGCGCCAAGATTATTAACATAAGTATGGGGAACGGACGATGCGATCAATTTCTTCCAAATAAAAAATGTGTTTGTGTACCAGAAGAAACATTTAATGACGTAAGGCTGGCATGGGCAAGTATATTTGCAGTTACTGAAGGAGCTCGTGATGTCCTTTTCGTGGCATCCGCTGGCAACGATGACATAGAGGCCATTTTTAATCTTCCCGGCGGTGGTATTTCTTTAAGAAATTTAATCACTGTTGGCGCAACAACGTTGACAGATAGCAGGGCGATATATCCTCATGGTGCTTCTAACTATGGTATTGGCGTTAATATTGCTGCACCCGGCTCCGTTGACGTTTATGCACCAGGAATTTATACGGAACCACTTGATAGTGATAGAGATGATTATAAGGTTACTGCTAACGGAGTTGTAATAAGCGATTATTTTAGTGGCACCTCTGCCTCAGCTCCAATGGTTACGGGTGTAGCGGGACTGATTAAAGCAATTAAGCCAGAACTTACGCCCAAAAATATTAAAGACATTCTTGTAGCAACAGGGAATGCTATTTCTACCAATCCGCCGATCGGCCCACGTTTGGATGCTCACGCCGCAGTTTGCCACCCAGATGTTTTGGACTGCTCCAAAGCTGCTAAGCTTAATTTATCGTTCAACCCCAACCCTGCTCCGATATCGGCTTCAAGTTGCATTGGTGTTTCCCCTTCGTGGGATTATAAAGCAACGCTCGCAGAGTCCGCCGGGGTGGGTGTTACAATCAATAGTTTTACCTGGGATTTCTACGACGCTGGCGGAAACTTCCTTAACAGACAGGATAACGATGCTACCGACTTTACCGATTTTTTCGATGACTGTGGGCCAGGGTCGCCGTATATAGGTCCGTCGTCCACTGCGTGCGGGAATCTCTGTGTGCATTATGGCGGAGACGACACCGGCGGCTCTGTGATCATGACATTTACTGGCCAGGACGACAACGGCAACACGGTAACTGGCTCAGGTAGTGAAGTCCTACAGGGCGTTCCGGCCTCGCTCCTGCGAACCTTCAAAATAGGACCTGCGAGCTTCGGCGTGCCAAGAGGTGGAAAGGAGCAATAGCGCAGCAGTTTGGCCGCTTGCACACCGTAAGAGGAACCCAACAACATCCGACGGAGCTAAAGGCCGTAAGACGGATAAATTGTAGGGCGGATTAGCCGCGCAACATAAGCGGTCTATCCGTTTTGTTTGTCCTCTGGGCGCGGCGTAATCCGCCAACTGAGGTGTTTATAGCAATGGCGGATTACGACGCGCGGGAAATCCTTACGTATATGAAGATTGGAGAGTTTGCGCGTCTAATCCGCCCTACGAGCTACGAGCTACGAGCTGACTGAAATCAGGGATTTGCTCAAGTCTAAAAATTAATTTTGTTCAATTGAGTTATGGAAACTCCAGTCTTTTTGATGTCAGCCCGGTAGGGTGGGCAGCGCTTTTCTGCCCACCGATTTTATCGGCAAAAGGTGGGCAAACGATAAAGCTGTTTGCCCAACCTACCGCGCTGAAAATATCATCCGGCCTATTCATTCATCAGTTTTTTATAGAGGTGTTAATATGAACCGCCTTACCGCAACATCCTTGGTCTTGGCTTCAGTTGTTCTCTCTGCATGCGCCGTTACGCCTAGGGTGTCTAGTTGGGACGGTCCGCCACGTTTTACCAAGGCGGAAGTCTTTAATGCCGGACTGCAAGCTGGACCACAATGCGGGATGCAAACGACGGCCTCAGATCGTGAATCGGGCACTATGTCGTTCACAAGACAGATAGGCAAAGGTCAGATGATACTTACCGCATCGGTAACGACCAAAGGGAATATCGTTCAAGTTCGCTCAACTGCCAGTTATGGGGGTGGTCTCGCCCTTGCTGGGCTACACGAGGAGATTATCCATAATTTTTACGTTTTTTTATTTCGTAATCTCAATATTACTGATCCCTCTGAGAAAAAAGTCAATATTGAATTACTTCGGTAGTGCAGTTGGGGTGAGCTTGTTAACCCCAACGAAAATGTTATACCAATCCCAATAAATTGTTATTTAAATCCCCTCATCCTAACCTTCTCGGCAACTGCTGCAGTACAGGACGTACTGAATGCAGCAAACGCAGGAGCAGTTTGTCGTCCTGCGTTGCCCTACTTACCTACATCCTTGTAGGCATCCCTCTGGAGAAGGAACAATATGAGAACTTATTGGGATTGGTATTATTGATTCGGCCTTGTGAAGTATTAACTCCCGTTCGCCTGTCGAAAGGCGTGTGTGCTTCGACAAGCTCAGCACGAACGGTTTCAAACATTAAAAGGCCGAATCAATAGTTAACGGTAAAATCTCTAAATATGGTGTGCCTTTTAATGAAGGACTTATTGACTATGGCGTCATAATTCCACACCGTCCTGAAAAATGACTTTTTCAGGAATTCCACACGGTTTTACGAATACCCTTTATTAACAACTACTTCTTATCCCATTAGGGCAAACACCTGTTTAACCCTCCAACCCACAACACCACAATTACGCCGATCGCCGAAACAGGTTCGACGCTAACTCATTCTTTCAGAATAGAACGCGTTAAACTTGTCAATAAACAACCCCAGTTGGTCTTTTGGCAAATGGTTAATCCCCGCCGCCGGTTTTCGGCCACCGCCCGTAGCAAATCCCGAACAAAACTCATCAGCGCCTACCTTGTTGTTTAAAGGCGCCCTCACGCTGACAAGATAGCCACCCTCCTTGTTAAAAGAAAGCACAGCATGGGCTTTTGTGGGATTTAGATTAGCCAAATGATTGCCGAAAACGCCGCTGACCCGCCGCGCCCAGCTTGTGTCGGGCAACAAAAACACAGCGACTGCATTGTTTTGGTATTCTGGTTTGATATTTTCGGCATTTGCCATGTCTTGCTGATAGCCATTCTCCAGCTTCTCAAAAGTGGCATGATTATCAGAGATAAAATCGAAAGGCGAGGCATAGCGAACCATCTCCTGATATAGGATATCCGGCGCAAAATGCAGGTCACCCACACTGCCACCATATCCGTTATAATTGATAGTGATCCCCAGATTCTTCAAGGTTTCCAGTTTAGTGTCGCCTAAAGACAAAGTTGAGGCCAGCTTTTCAGCGCTGTGGTTCAGGTTATCGCCAAATGCTGCCGTCACCGCCCACAAGGGATATTTTCCATTCAGATGCTTATTCACAAGCAGGCTGGTGCATATTGCACTATCTGTATCAATCAGTGTTTTCAAATTAGGGTGGCTAGGAATATCGCCAGACTGGTGATGGTCTACATAGAAAATGGAAGCCCCAGCGCTTAAAAACTCAGCAACTCGGAGGCTGTTTTTTTCAAAGGAAATATCCAATACCGTCAGGCTGTCACCCGAGTTAACCGAAAATTTGTCCAATAATTGGATGTCGCGCTTTATACCTGTAATCAGAACTGATTCAAGCGCTTGGGCTAGACGTAGCTGTATAAGGGCGCAAATACCATCCGCATCGCCATTAAAAACATCATAGTGCATCGCTAATTTCCGATGCCGAAAGGATATTTCGTACGCGTAACAACGCAATGACTTGTTGCACACTTTCTGCCAGGGTTAAGGCGCTGGTGTCAAGGCGTAGCTCCGGTTTCTCAGGTTCTTCATAGGGTGAAGATATGCCAGTAAAATCCTTGATTTCGCCCTTACGTGCTTTTTTATAAAGCCCTTTTACATCACGCTGCTCGCAGACAGACAAGGGACAGTAACAATGGATTTCTATAAAATCCCCATGCGGCATAAGACTTCTGGACATCGCCCTTTCAGCACGAAAAGGGGAGATAAATGCGGTAAGGGTGATTACACCGGCCTCAAGCATCAGTTTTGCGGTCTCACTGATACGCCGGATATTTTCCCTGCGGTCTACATCACTAAAACCTAAATCACCACATAGCCCATGCCGGATATTATCGCCATCCAATACGAAGGTATTAAATCCATATTGAAATAACTGCTCTTCAACGGCGTGTGCCAAGGTTGACTTACCCGCCCCGGACAAACCTGTAAACCAAAGGACAACCGACTTGTGTTTGTTTTTTTCTTCCCTACGTTTCCGGGAGACTGTCGCATGATGCCATACCGTATTTGTGCTTTTATCTAGTTGTGTTTCCATAATTCGTAATGCAAGGTCGTATTGTCTAAAGCAGGGTTTGAATTGAATAGTAGAAAGCTTAATAAGGTATGACGAATTCTATCTGTTTTTAAGAGCCTATTTGTATCACCCAATAATAGTAAAGGTTGCCAGCGCCTCTAATTAAAGCCAAGTAATTGTTCACATTCATAATCAAAAAAGATCAATGCTCAATCGAATATAACTGCATTATAAAAAATGTAATATATGGCATATAAGGCTCATCCCAAAATAACTATCGCACTCACAGGCATGATCAGTACAAGTTGGGCCGATTGCACTACACCATGAATTTAAGATAAGCACAAGGCAGGTTGTTATGGAAATAGGATTATTTTTTAAAGTGCTCTTTTTCCTTCTGTGGCCTTTTTTGTTGATGTATTTGTTTTACCTGACCGACAAAAAGAAATTCAAGGCACGATGGGAAAAATTTAAGCGGCGTGGATTTTTCAAGTGATACCTGGAGGTAGCGCTAATTAAGTCTACCCTGATTTGGATATATCGACAGTTATTCACCCGCCCTGATACCGCCTTAGATCATCCACCGTATCCAGATCCCATTGTGTATTTAATTCGTGATAACTGAGGTTAAGGGATTGTAATCTGGCGCGGGTCAATCCTAAGACTTGCCCAGTTCCCCAGGGCATGTTATCGAACAGGCTTGGTTGCGGTTGATTAAGGCCGATCAGCACATAACCGCCATCTTCCGCTGGTGCTAAAACACAGGGTTTACCCTGGTTTAGCTGGCTTAAGGCCTGCTCAAGATCATCACTTGTAAAGGACGGGCAATCGCAACCGATGACAATCGCACTGCTAAAACGAGCTAAGGCCTGACTAAAAGCATGATGCATCCGTTCGCCCAAATCGGTTCCCTGTTGTAATTGCCGATCTACAGAATAAACCTGTGTCAACGTCGTAAAAAAAGGATGGTCGATAGGCGGCGAACACCATAATTGCACCTCACATAATTGATTTTGCGTGGCTGTTTGTAATGTTTTCTCAGCCAGTTCGCAATGTAGTTGTGCCGCTTCCTCGCCAGTTAATGGCGGAATCAGCCGGGTTTTCATTTGCCCCGGTATCGGCGCTTTGCAGAAAAGCATGATAACCGCTTCTGGATATGCGTACATTTATCCTTGACGGTTAGCCTGTGATTTGAAGGGGATAAGCAAGCATTGCATAAAGCCCAATTCATCTTGCTTACGGTAAGCATTTAAGCCTATATCCATCGTGGTTTGGGAGCGCTTAGGCTCAGAAATATAGGTTTTGCACAGCCTGTCCCAACAGGAAACGGAAAAACCGTAATTATTATCCCTTTCGGTTGATTCTGCGGAATGATGGATGCGGTGCATGTCCGGCGTGATAATCAGCCAGCGGAGTATTTTGTCGATCTTTTCAGGAATCCTGATATTGCTGTGGTTAAACGTCGCCGCCCCATTGAGGATAATTTCAAAGGCGATGATGGCATCAGGATTGCCGCCAATAAGGACAATACACACTGCCTTGTAGAACATTGAGACAACGATTTCCAGGGGGTGGAAACGCACCGCCGTGGTTGCATCAAACTCCAGGTCGGCATGGTGTATTTTATGCAGCCGCCATAACAGCGGCCATTTATGCAAAACGATATGCTGGCAATAAATAGCGAAATCAAGGAGCAGCAATGTCGCCATTATCGACAAGACATTTGATACCTGCCACATATTCAACAGGCCATAACCGTGTTCTGCGGCCATCACCGCACTCATGTACGCCAGACTGCCAACCGTAACCCGCATCAAGATCATGTTTAGCAGGGCAAGCCCCAGATTCACAGGCCAGCGTTGCTGACGGCCAACCTGTTGAACGCGTCTGGGCTTGACGGCTTCCCAACCAACCATGAAACAAAAAATGCCTAATGCCGTGGTGAACCGAATCAGGTCTTCCATTTGTGTCCCTTATCATATAAAAGCGCCAAGGTTTGCGGGTCAACGCCCAGGAAATATCGCAACCGCAAACTCCACATCAGCACTATGGTCCTAAACACCCCAAATTGCTCCCACCGTCTGCCAGAACTAATAACCTTGGTTTTCAGGCAAGCGGGCGGACTTATTTTCTTAAGCTTTTTGCATAGCGCAATATCTTCCATCAAAGGTATGACTGGATACTGCCCTACGGATTCAAACAAATGTTTATCGACGAAAATAACTTGATCGCCCGTAACAATCCCAGTAAGACGGGAACGCCAATTCATGAACAGGGCAACCACTTTTAGCATGGGATGGATACCGCTGAGTTCCACATTAAAGCGTCCCCACAGTCGGTTGGCATTGATTGCCTGTGCAATCTGGTTTAATGCGTCTTCCGGCAAAAAAGTATCCGCATGCAGAAATATCAACACATCACCCACCGCACTTTCAGCGCCGATATTCATCTGGATGGC
The DNA here is from genome assembly GCF_046714055.1 of Methyloglobulus sp. GTDB lineage: Bacteria > Pseudomonadota > Gammaproteobacteria > Methylococcales > Methylomonadaceae > Methyloglobulus. The sequence continues at coordinate 29,494 of NZ_JBKKBJ010000167.1, forward strand.
GCGGCCTTTTGCTGATGAAATGACCTTATTAGCCAAGGGGTTGGCAAGCCTTTTGGTATCATCTATACTGCCGCCATCCACCACAATAATCTCGCAACACTCCCGCAACGGTTGTAACGCCATCAGGCAATTTGCGATGGATTGCTCCTCGTTAAGCGTTGGTACGATGATGGAGAAATACACCACAAACCTGTCTAATGACAAACTCACTTAAAGCCATTTCTATGTGTGGCTTTGATTGTCAGTAGCAGCCAGTTTAGCGGCTTCTTCGAATAATTTATCATCATTGCTTAGAGCTTATCCATAAAATAATGTTCCCCTGATTTTTCGTAGGACGATGACCGAAGCGGCCAGTATGAGCAAGCCGAGATAGCGCCGGTCTATTTTTGCATAACGCACCAAAAGTTTCCTGAACCGGTTAAACCAGGGGTGGCAAACTTCGTCAACCCAGCGCCTGGCCTTGAAATCAGGGTTCATTTTATCGTTCCCACGCTCCGGCGCGGGAATGCAGCTAGAGGGGCTCTGCGTCTCGCACCGCTGGAGCGGTGCATGATTTATTCCCACGCAGAGCGTGGAAACGATGCACTTTGTCAGATTACATGGTCTATATTTTCCAAGATCGTCATTCCGACATGGATTGGCGGCGAGGATTCCATTTCCTCTCCCGCAGTTCCGACCTCCAGGGAAGGAGGAAGTGCGGTAAATGGCCAGGAGTCATTGCCGCCTCCATCCCTGGAGGTCGCCGGAATCCAAGTGCCATGGATGGATTTGAGCTTACCATCCATGGCACTGGATACCCGCTTCCCGGCGGGTATGACGAGCTTGCTATTAATCTGAAAAAGTAGAACTATACGCCGGGTTCATCAGCAGGTTGTCCGGGATAATAAGCAATGTACACGTAAATTGGGATATCAAGCCCGCCTAGATTGTTTTCAATTAACGGCCACACATCGTCCCAGTCCAAATCACCCAAACCGGTGCCTAACCTCGGTAAAGCAATTGAGGCAAGTTTTTCAAAAGTAATCATTTTCACTAGTGCAGTTAACGTGTGCCTGATATTGCTTAGGGTTGCTTTGTCATGGTGACGGTCGTTACTTTCCATGCTTTCATGGGTGATCAGGTTCACAATACGGGCGTTATTTTGCCCAACCCACAGCCAGGCTTCACCCGGCAATGTATTATGTTGATGGCACCAGCGGTTAAGATCTTTTTGTAGGGACGGATATTTGTTACGCAATTCCAAGGCCAAACCTTTATCCATAGGGTCGTTTACCCCAACTCCATGGACAATCGCCTGCGCCTTGCTCAACAGGATGTCACCCTCGACTTTGTATATCATAGTTTCCCCAGTATTGTGCTTTATTCAGGACGTAGGGCGGATTAGACGCGCAAATCTTTCAAGCTTTGGGTAAGTAAAGTTTTTCCGCGCGTCGTAATCCGCCGCATGGGGTGTCCATTCATACTACAGCTCTACAGCTCTTAAAAACCGCCACGAAAAGGCGCGTCCCACTTGAGCGCAATGTTAGGCTTTGGGTGTGTCATTAGCCAACCATGCAAGAAAGTTCCCACGTTGGCGGTCAAACAGTATGAGGCCGAACCTTTCTTTGTCGCTGAGAAAGAGAATATGTCGGATCAATGTGTAGGGGTTCATTGAAATGGTTTAATAATACCGGACACTTCTAAAGACAGATTTATAATGTCGACAGAGGTGAATAAT
>NZ_JBKKBJ010000168.1:0-3548 GCF_046714055.1 Methyloglobulus sp.
CCGCCCATTCACTTGGCCGTCTTTGCAACTCGCCTGCTTCCCGCATTTTGGACAATCCATCGCAACCTCCCGGTGCATGTTAATGATCCAAAACTTATACAGTATCTATATATAATTAGCAATGCCCTTTTTTCAGGGTTGCAAACTTATTCACCTATCATCCGAAATACCCATTATAAAGTGTGCTTATCCCGCTTTGAGCGTGGGAACGATGCTAAAATGCATGGAAAAGATGGGCGTTTGATTGTGTGTAGGGGCAGGCCTTGTGCCTGCCCTTTGTGCCTTATGTTAGAAGTTGTATCGTTCAATTGGCGACGCTTTAGGGCAACCACACAGCGCGGGTTCCCTACCCGCCGCTGCACTTGACCCACAGGGATGTGGGAAATGCTGCCAACCGTATGGAACGGTTGCAGCCCCACCATCCCTGGCGGTCGAAGGGCTTGCCCCTACATAAATGCAGCGTACTATAGGCGTTAAGTTGGCGCGTATAGGCAGCATGCCCTGTCCGGCATCGCGTCCACTCAACTCCTCTCTAAACTTCGCTATTAGCTGCCTTATTGACGCTGAACAACTCATCAAGCGCTTGGTGCACCTCATCAATCCCGTTTTTTTTCAGCGCGGAAAATAACTGCGCCGTTATTGGTATATTAACGTCCTTAAGCGTCCGTTGGACTTGCAGTAAGGTGTTTTTGGCGGCTCCATACGTCAGTTTGTCGGCTTTAGTTAGTAATATGTGTAGCGGCAACCCCGTGTGTTGACACCATTCGATCATTTGCCAGTCAAAGTCCGTTAATGGATGCCGTACATCCATCACCAGAATGATGGCGCACAGGGATTTGCGCTGAGTCAGATAGATTTCCATTAGCTGATGCCATTTATTTTTTACATCGGCCGGCACTTTTGCATAGCCGTAACCCGGCAGGTCAACAAACCGCTGATGCTCATTGATTTCAAAAAAATTGAGCATTTGCGTCCTGCCAGGGGTTTTGCTCGTCCTTGCGAGTGAATTTTGCCGCGTCAGGGTATTTATCGCACTGGATTTACCCGCATTTGAGCGCCCGGCAAAGGCCACTTCCTTGCCCATATCCGCTGGAGTGTCCTTAAGGCTGGGCGAACTGTTCATAAATTTTGCTTGATGATAGACTGGATTCATCGCTGTCTCGCTTAGCTGTGGTAATTAAGGTAGAATTTAGCTTATTAATGGCCTGTTGCGACAAGGCTACCATACACATGTCACGATTCCGAGGGGAACCTGATGAAGAAAAATTGGCTGGCGCTTTCATTGACACTGGCATTGGCATTAGCACTATCCGGCACAGTGCCTATTTTACACGCCGAAGAAACAGTTGCAGAAGGCAATAGCGCTGCGGGCAAGGGAAATGTGAGTTCTTGCGGCGGTTGTCATGGTGAAAATGGCAACAGCGCGATGCCTACTTTCCCCAAACTTGCCCAGCAGCATTCTTCCTATCTAGTCAAACAATTGCAAGCATTTAAAGGTGGAACCCGTAACGACCCTGTTATGTCGCCGATGGCGTTGGCCTTAAACGATGCGGATATGCTTGATATTGCCGCCTACTATTCGAGCCAAAACATTTCAGCAAACCCCGCGCCTGTGCTACCGGCAGATGAAGATACCGCCGACGGGGCGACGGATGAAAAAAAAGCTAAAGAAGCCATGCAAGCTTTATTGGCTAAAGGGAGCAACCTGTACCGAAACGGTAATCTCGCCAGTGAGGTATCTGCTTGCATCGCCTGCCATGGACCCTCCGGCGAAGGCAATAAACCCGCCGCATTTCCGGCATTACGTTCACAACATGCCGATTATTTGATTAAATCGCTCACTGATTTTAAGTCCGGTACGCGTAGCAATAACCCTGAAAACATGATGCACATGATTGCAAAAAAAATGTCGGATGAGGAAATCAAGGCCGTTTCCTATCACATTTCGACGATGAAATAACGATTATATTAAAGCGAATCCAGAACTTGTTCATTCCTTGTTTATAAGTCGGATTTATGATGTCACTGCTAAATTGACAATTTGGAGAACTAAAACCCATGTTAAAAAAATTTGCCGGAATTGCCCTAATAATCTTTTTCGTTTCATACACAACGCTGTTAAAGGCAGAAGAACAACTAGGCTATGAAGTCGTATCCCCCGCCCAACCTACTGCCAATCCAGCCAAAATAGAAGTCATTGAATTTTTTTGGTACGGCTGCCCACATTGCTACAGCTTTGAGCCTTCGTTGACAAAATGGCTAAAAGCGCTTCCTGCCAATGTTGAATTCATTAGGATCCCCGCCATATTTAACGAGCAATGGGGCAAACACGCCAAAGCCTACTTCACTGCTGAAGCGCTAGGCGTTGTTGATGCTGTCCACACCAATTTTTTTGACGCCATCCAAGAGAAAAAACAGGAACTTGAAACAGAAGACCAATTAGCTAAATTTTTTGCCGCCCACGGGGTTAAAGAAGCGGAATTCCGCGAAACCTACAATTCTTTCATGATTGACGCGAAGATGCGCCAAGCACCCGCCATTGCTGCAAAGTACGGAATAACTGGTGTTCCCGCCATCGTTGTCAATGGCAAATATAAAACCAATGGGACTTTGGCGGGTTCCCAGGAAAAAATGATTGGCGTAATGAACTCACTGATCAAAAAAGAAAGCGGGGGGAAATAAGCGCCTTTTCGAGCTGTTTGGGTGGTAGTGTGGGTCAGGAGGTTTTGTTGACCATTACGCCCTCTATTATTGTTTGACTCAATAAGCTGATTCCATTTATCGAACGTGAATGCCAGCAACCCAATTAAAATAAAAAACTACGGAGTCCGTTATGCTGACGAAAATTTCTGTTGCAGATTATATGACCAAAAGACTGGTTACACTCTCTAAGGAAACTAATGTAATTGATGCTATCAAAAAATTGCTGGATCATAAAATAACCTGTGCTCCGGTTATTGATCAACCGGGACACCTGATCGGTATGTTTTCAGAAAAAGATGGTATGCGTGTGTTTTTAGAAAGTGTCTATGATCAGGGCATGGGTGGAAAAGTTGGCGATTTTATGGCCACGGAGATAATCAGTGTCGATGCTAAATCCAGCATTGTGGATTTAGCAGAAAAATTTCAGGGCTCTTCAGTGAGAAGCTTTCCTGTTTTTGACCATGCTGAATTGGTTGGCATTATTAGCCGTACAGATGTTTTAAGGGCGTTGGTTTCTATAGACTAATGCGTAATCTGTAGGGCAATGACTTTTTGCAGGGAAAATCTTAGGTTAGAAAAGCGGTTATTGTTCCGGTAATTTCCATAATTTTGCAACACGGTAAAGCGTAATCCGTAGAGTGCATTAGCGTAGCGTAATGCAACGTACGTTGATGGTTTCTTCGTTCGGCGAAATACGCTGCGCTATACCGGCCTACTAAGAGCTTATCCGCCAATAACTTGATAAATTCTGTATAGTTGTGAAAGAATTGCAATCAATTGCTTTACTAAAGGTTGCCATTCGTTGAAAAGACCACAAAGCCGGAAAGTTCCCGATGCTTTTTGGG
>NZ_JBKKBJ010000169.1:0-13136 GCF_046714055.1 Methyloglobulus sp.
TCAAATCTAACTGATTTTTTTAGGGTGAAGGGCTTGCGAGGGCGTTATATGCTCCAGGCCAAAAGCCTTGGCTACACCTGGATGGGTGACTTGACCACGATAGGTATTAAGCCCCAATTGTAGCGCCGGATTTCCCAATAACGCGTCAATACCCTGATCAGCCAAAATAAGGACATAATCAGTCGTCTGGTTATTGAGTGCAAACGTGCTGGTACGCGGCACTGCACCAGGCATATTGGCGACGCAATAATGCACTATGCCATCAATCTCGTACGTTGGGTGACTATGTGTGGTGGGCTTTGATGTCTCTACACACCCGCCCTGATCGACGGCGACATCGACAATAACCGCGCCCTTACGCATCTTTGACAGCATGGCACGGGTAACCAGACTAGGTGCTTTTCCGCCTGGAATCAACACCGCACCAATCACCAGGTCAGCTTCGTAAACCGCCTCTTCAATCGTATATTCATTGCTCTTTCGTGTTTGGATACGGCCATTGTAGATATCGTCAAAATAGGCCAGGCGATCATGGCTCACGTCCAAAACGGTTACCTGAGCACCCATGCCGACGGCTATGCGGGCGGCATTAGCGCCCACTGTGCCACCGCCTAGAATAGTCACATCGGCGGGTGCAACCCCAGGGACCCCGCCCATCAATACGCCACGACCGCCTTGATGCTTTTGTAGAATGGCCGCGCCGACCTGCGTAGCCATACGGCCTGCGACTTCGCTCATCGGTATTAATAAGGGTAATTGCCCTGCCTGATTCTGCACGGTTTCATAAGCTATCGCCACTGTGCCGTTGGCTAGCAAAGCCTTGGTAAGCGACTCATTAGAGGCAAGGTGAAGGTAGGTGAACAAGATCATATCCTGCCGCAAGTACGGATATTCTGTGGCAACCGGCTCCTTGACTTTGACAATCATTTCAGCCGCCCAAGCCTCTTTTGCATGGGCAACGATTTTGGCACCGGCTGAACGGTATTCTTCATCGCCAATGAAGCTCCCCTCACCGGCTCCCGTTTCCACCAAAACCTGGTGACCCCTGGCGACCAACACTTTAATTGCGCCAGGTGTCAAACCAGCTCGAAATTCATTGTCTTTAATTTCTTTGGGTAGCCCTATGAGCATGGTTAAACTCCAGATAAATTAGAAACCTTAAAACGAAGTGTCACTAAGCACTTCATCAAACTCTATATTCTCAACGCCATTCAGCACCAGAAAATGTTTGCCTTTTGCCCGTGAGATAAGGGTAATCCCCGATTGTTTAGCCATCTCCAAACCCATTTGCGTCGCCCCGGAACGCGATAGCAATATCGGAATGCCCATTTGGGAAACTTTAATCACCATTTCCGAAGTCAGGCGGCCTGTCGTATAAAATATCTTGTTGTCACCGGAAATATTATTTAGCCACATATAACCCGCGATCGCATCAACGGCATTATGCCTACCCACGTCTTCGATAAAAAAGTCGATGTTTGCGCCGCTGCATAAGGCGCAACCATGTACAGCACCGGCGGTTTTATACACTTCGTTATAGTTTTTTAACGCATCTAACATGCCGTAAAGCGTGGATTGTTTGACGGAGTAACGGGGTATTTTGATTGCTTGCAATTTTTCCAGCAATTTGCCGAATACTGTGCCTTGCCCACAACCTGTGGTCACAGTGCGTTGTGCCATTTGTTGAGTCAATTGCTCAGCCAGTTGCTTGTTTTTATGTTGGGTAACAACGGCAACCGCTTCGGTAGTCCAATCGACCTGCACCACTTTGATGTCGTCAATATTGTCGAAGAAGCCCTGGTTTTTTAGATACCCTAAAGTTAAGAGTTCAGGATGTGTACCCATCGTCATTAAGGTGACTATTTCCATTTTATCGACGTAAATAGTCAAGGCCCGCTCCCCGACCAGATCTATATCCCGTTTTTCGCCATGCTCATCGACGGCAACCGTAGTCATGGAAAAGGCCAACCCGGCATTGGTCATTTCAGGTTGAGATGACTGAACTGGCCGATCTGATTGATGCACCCTACCCTTCACGTTGCGCCTCTAAATCCGATAATTCCGCCATAGAATTAATATTAATAAAAATATCCGGTTCGGCACTGAAATCGGCTTTGGCCATTTTTTGCTGTTCCAGCCAAAGGTCGATTTTACGTTGCCCACTCAGCAAATAATCTTGCAGGCTGGATTTTAATGTCGCTTTTATCGCCAAAAAAACGGGATGCAAGCGTTCCCCGTCAAAGGCGACGGCGACATCGGCATCAACTGCTGCGCGTGTCGATAACAGTTTTTGCAGATGATGCGCCTTAACTAAGGGCGAATCGCAAGGCATGACCAGCAACACGTCCGTTTCTGCAAACATCATGGCCGTCAATACGCCTGCCAATGGGCCATCAAAGCTATCGGTTTGGTCGCTGACAACCTGCAAACCGAAAGCTTGATATTCCTCGATATTCCGGTTGGCGTTGATGATTGTTTGGTTCGTGACTGTATTCATGGCGGCGATGGCATAACTCACCATAGGCTGACCTTTGAAACTTATCAAGCCTTTATCGCGGTTATTCATGCGCCGGGCAAGACCGCCAGCAAGAATCACGCCAGTCACTTTTGTTTGTTTGTCCATAATGTTAAGCTCTGCCTCTATTTGAGTATTCGGCCTTAAGATGATTGCACGGAATATCATTTTCGCAAGCTTATTATTAATTGCAAGCAGCGCGACACAACCTACAGGCGAGTTTGTACCTTACTATCAAGTAGAAACACGCAAACCCTACGATGACGTGTTAGCTGAACTTGAAGTCGCCATCGCCGAGAATAATTTCAGGATAACCGGACATAGCCGCGTTGGCAAAGTGATCCGCGACCGTGGCACTAAAAATTTTCCCGAATACGACACCATCCAGTTTTGTAACTTAACCGAAGCAAAAACCATATTGCTAATGTCCCCCAGGCTATTCGGCACATGCCCTGCAATGTAATCGCCTACCAATACCAGGGCAAGACCATTATTAGAACCCATTTATTGCCTACGGACACCGACAACAAGGCATTAAATCAGTTTTCGGTTAAAATGAACCAGGTTTTGAAAGGCGTTGTCGATTTTGCGGCGGAAGAATAAGTCGTTGTATACCGTTAAGTTAATCCGTCATACCGGCATGGAGTGCCGGTATCCAGTTCACAGGGATGTGAGCTACACAAGCCATCCTTGGCTTCTGGGTTCCGGCAATCCCTGCCGGAACGACGAGTTTTTTCTTAACTTACCGGCATTGGTTTAAGCAGAACATGTTTTCTAACTTAATAGGAAAAAGCATTACTTATGAAAATACACAAAACACCCTTGCTGATTGGTCTAGTTGTAATGATTGTCTTGTATGGTTGCACCACGACCCCACAAAAAACGCCTGAGCAAGCGCAAGCCGTGAAAGTTAACGATTATCCCACCCGGGATCGGGTTGAATATCTCTTAAACTGCGTGGCTCAGCACGGTGGACTCACCTTCATCACCCAGTACGCTTGCGGTTGCAAAATAGACAAAATTGCCGAAAAACTTAGTTTTGCGGAATATGAAGCAGCCAGGACATTCTCAATGTTACGTAGTACGCCAGGCGAAGCTGGCGGTGTGTTCCGCGACCCTAAGCAGTCAAAAGATTTACGTAAACAATTGAAAGAAGCCGAAGCTTATGCAGAGAGAAGCTGCTTTGTTAAGTAGATTCATTGGAGGCGGGTGGCGCAAAATCTAATCGTGATCTGATCCCTGTACCTGCCGAAATGCTATCAGATTAGGCAAGTTCCGCCTGTCAAACTCGCCTGTCCAGTTTCCGGTATCCAATCGCCTCACTCAGATGAGCCACTTCTATACTCTCTGACTGGGCAAGATCGGCGATAGTGCGCGCCAGCTTCAAGATGCGATGATAAGCACGGTGCGACAGGCCGAATTTTTCCATGGCTTGCTCCAACAGTTGATGCCCTTGTTCCGTTAAGGTACAAAGCTGCTTGACTTCTTTTGCCGTTAGCGCTGAATTGGCCTTGCCGCTACGCGCCAGCGCCCGGCTACGGGCAGCCACCACGCGCGCCCTGATGCTGGCGCTGGTTTCTTCACCTTGTGGTGAGCCTTTACGCAACACCTCGTGGGAGATTCTGGGTACATCCAGATGCATATCAATCCGATCCAGCAACGGCCCTGATACCCTGGCGCGATAACGCATGACTTGCTCGGACGTGCAATGACAACGTCCTGACGCATCGCCCAGATAACCGCAAGGGCAGGGATTCATAGCTGCAACCAGTTGAAACCGGGCTGGGAAATCAGCTTGGCGAGCGGCGCGGGAAATAGTGATATGTCCGGTTTCCAAGGGTTCGCGCAATACCTCCAATACTTTCCGGTCAAATTCCGGCAACTCGTCAAGAAATAATGCGCCATTATGGGCTAGCGATATTTCGCCGGGTTTTGGATTACTGCCACCGCCCACCAACGCGGCAGCCGACGCAGTATGATGGGGCGCACGATAAGGCGGCTTCAACCAGTTAGCCACGTTGAGTCCCTGGTCGCTAATGGACGCAATGGCGGCGGTTTCCTGTGCCTGACGCTCGGTCAACTGGGGCAAAATAGTCGGCAATCGGACAGCCAGCATGGATTTACCGGTACCGGGAGGCCCCAGCATCAGTAAATTATGGGCACCAGCCGCCGCCACTTCAAACGCCCGTTTTACATGATATTGACCATGCACATCGGCAAAATCTATCTCGGCTTCCGGACTGGGCTGCACGACAGGATATTCGGGCTGAATAAGCTGCCGCCCAGTGAGGTGGGCGCATATTTCCAATAGATGGATTGAAGGGATCAGTTCAATACCTTTTACCAAAGCCGCTTCGGCGACGTTATCTTTCGGCAGTATCAGCTTTCTATTATGGTTCCTGACCTGTATGGCAATGGGTAAAACACCGTTAATCGAGCGCAACTCGCCGCCTAAAGACAGCTCGCCGACACATTCGTATTGGGCTAGGTGTGCGGAAGGAATCTGGCCCGATGCCGCCAAAATACCCAAAGCAATAGCCAGATCAAAACGCCCGCCTTCCTTGGGCAAGTCCGCAGGGGCAAGGTTTACGGTAATGCGTTGGGCGGGAAATTCAAAGCGGGAATTCAAGATGGCACCGCGAACGCGGTCTTTGCTTTCTTTGACTGCGGTTTCCGGTAAACCCACAATCGACATGGAAGGCAACCCGTTAGCCACATGAACTTCAACCGTGACTAACGGCGCTTCAATGCCGGAGCGCCCACGGCTGTAGATGATGGCTAGTGCCACAGGTTGATTATCTCTGGATGTTAAGCCGTGTAGGTTGGGTTGCATCTTTTCGCAACCCAACACATTGACGCTGGATGTTGGGTTGGAACAGCATCACCAAAAGTAGGCACTTTAGGCGACCCAACCTACCGAACTAACCAACGTTATCGTCATCTGGCTTGCCAGATTTACAGGTCTTCTTTACTCAGCACTTGCTGTTCTATGTCAGCAACACGCTGTTCCAGAGCTTCGAGTTTCTGGCGGGTTTTGGCCAACACCGCTTTTTGTACCTCAAATTCCTCACGGCTTACCAAATCAAGCCGAGCCAGGGCGCTTTGCAAAATTGCATGAAAATTCTTTTCCACATCCTCTTTCAAGCTGTTGAAACTTGGAGGAATGGCGTTGGCTAAACGGTTAGCGATGTCGTCGATGGATTTGCTGTCAAACATAAGGTTATCTCACAATATAAAAAATTAAAATTCGTGTAGGTTGGGGTGAGGTACGAACCCCAACATTTGGGGCCTTGATGTGTTGGGGTTCGTACCTCACCCAACCTACCACTACCGCGCTCAGTAATCACCGCCACCAGGCAACAGTGGTTTTCTACGATGCTGGATGTTGTCTAGCATATCTCGACGTTCCTTTGCGCTGTTTTCGGCATTTTCAGCGTTTGAACGAGCAATCGCGGCTAATTCAGCGTTTCCGCTATGAGCCTCTTCTCTAAATCTTTGAGCTTCCATAAGAAGCGCTTCGTTTTGTCTCACCATCTGCTCACTCGATTCACGTATAGCCGACTCAACATCTGATAGGCGAAAAACTATGGCATCGCCCAGTGAGCGTAGTTCATTTTCAATGCGGTCGCCCAAGTAATTTAACGCGTCCCCAAGAGAACGGAACCCTTCAATAAGGATTGCGTTTGTGCGCCGTTGTTCGTAAATTTGTGCAAAATGGGGATCTTTTTGGGCTTTGCGATAAAGGGCTTTCATGCGCTGATTCGTGGCAGAAGGGTTTGGCAGGACTGTTACGCCTAATGAGAAACTGACTGCATCCGGCGCTAATGGCGGTGCTTCTAGTGCGTGTCGCTGCTGGGCGGCTTCGATGAACCGAATCGCCTTATTGAACTCACTCAAACTTTGAACCGCGCCTTCCATTGCCTCCCAAAATGGTGAGTAAACCCCTTCCGAAAACTCGTTTTCGGCTTGGTCTAGCCATAACTCGGCATCAGACAGAATCAGCGGCAATTCAGCGGCGGATAACTGGGAATCAGACACCAGTTTGGTTATATTCGATAAAGCCCGTGTTCGTGCAATCTCTTTCTGGTTACGCTGATATTCTTCCTGTGCAAAAATCGCATCTTCTTGTCTCTTTTTCTCTATCCGCTTCATCTGAGCCTTATAATGCGCGTCATTGATTGCATTGAGGATACTCCAAATAATCCGTAAGATGATGAGTCCAATAATGATCACAATAGCAAGGTTTAATATTTGCATGTGTCTCCAACAGCTAATGTAAGGTTAATCGGCGATGCGCAGCCTCGTAGGTTAGCAAGTAGCCTCGATGTAACACAGTGGAATCGAGGATAAACGAAACCTCCAATCCCTCGATTCCGTTGCACTTCATCGAGGCTACACGCTTATCTTCAAGCCGCATATAAATCATTCAAAGGCAGATGTGACAATGACACGGATTGAATATCGGTCTTTTGGCTGGCGTGTTGTACGTCAATCCCAACCAACACGCCATTGCTGTCAAAATCCAGGACCACACCATCAGCCACTTCGTCGGAATCCACCGAGGGGGTATTAGACAGATGAATGTACAGCGAATCAGTTTCTTTATCGTAGCTCAGTTTCATGGTTTAAATATCGAACGCCTTCTTCACAAACTCCGGCTGCGCCAAAGCACCCTTATGGATATCCACATTATAGTAGACCGTATCGAAAGGTTTATTGGCAGAATCGTGTTCCCTGAAGCCGTTCAGACTCGTTTTACTGGCAATGGTTGCACTCCACCAGCCGGAGGGATAGATACATTGCGGGAAAAACAGGGTTTGCAGATGGGCAAAACCTGCCGATTGCATGGCATCGCGCATTTCGCCTATCAATTTCAGGTGGAACAACGCCGACTCGCTTTGTTGCACGACCATGCCGTTTTCTGTCAGGCAGGCGAAGCAGTCACGGTAAAATGCCGCGCTAAACAAGCCTTCCGCAGGGCCGACGGGGTCGGTGCTATCGACTATGATGATGTCAACTGAATTAGGGGCGGCTTCTTTTACCCACTTAATGCCGTCGATAAACTTTAAATCCGCCCTGGGATCGTTGTTGGACTCGCACAATTCAGGAAAATAAATTTCCGCAAGTCGCGTCACGCGCTCATCTATGTCGATCTGCACGGCCTGCTCGACCGATGGATGCTTTAACACTTCCCGCAATGTGCCGCAATCGCCGCCGCCGATAATCCAGACTTTTTTGGGATTGGGATGCGTATACAATGCCGGATGGATCATCATCTCATGATAAAAAAAGTTATCGCGGGTGGACACCATTGTGCAACCGTCGATTACCATCAGGTTACCGAACGTCTCGGTTTCATAAATTTCAAGATGCTGAAACTCGGATTGCTCTTCGTGTAGTTTGCGTTTGATTTTCAAGGAAAATGCAGAGCCAGCAGCGGGGACTTGTTCGGTAAACCATTCAGCGGGATTCATTTTTGGAATTCCTTGCAAATAAAGCCATTATAATAGCATTCAGCATTTACGGCACACGGAGTTTCATTTTGGACGCAAACAGGGCTAACACCTGGACTATTCTTCAATCCATACAAACGTATGCGATCAACTTTTGGGGTGATGGTTATTTTTCCATTAATAGTAAAGGAAATGTTTCGGTAAAACCCAGCGCTGACAAGGAAACTGAGCTGGATTTGTTTGATATTGCCCAATCCCTGAACGAAAAACGTTTGTCCTTACCGGTGCTCGTGCGTTTTACGGATATTCTCAAAGACCGGGTCAAACGCCTGAATGACGCATTTCAGAAAGCGTGTGCCAACAACCAGTATCAAGGCCGCTATACGCCCGTTTATCCTATTAAAGTTAACCAACAGGGCAAAGTCGTCGAAGGCATACTGGCGGCGGACAACATCGGCCTGGAAGCGGGCAGCAAGCCGGAACTGCTGGCGATTATGGCCTTATCCAACCAGGACGTGGTGATTTGCAATGGTTATAAGGACAGGGCTTATGTCCGTTTGGCGTTGATAGGCATTAAACTCGGGCTAAAACTGTATCTGGTGATAGAGAAACCCATCGAACTGGACTTGATTATTGAGGAAGCCGCGCGGCTGGATATAAAACCCTGCGTCGGCGTGCGGGTCAGGTTAGCCAGTATCAGCGCCGGAAAATGGCAGAACAGCGGTGGCGAGAAATCCAAATTCGGCCTTCATGCGAATGAAGTCCTGCAACTGGTTGAGCGTCTAAAACAGTCGAATTTACTTGATTCCTTACAACTGATGCACTTCCACATGGGTTCCCAAATTGCCAATATCCGCGACATAAAAGTTGCTTTGAAAGAGGCGGGACAATTCTATGCCGAACTTCACCGACTGGGCGCCCTCATAAAAATTGTCGATGCCGGAGGCGGTTTGGGAGTCGATTATGATGGCAGCCGGTCGAGGCGTGAATCCTCCATCAATTACAGCCTGGATGAATACGCGCAAAACATCGTCCGCAGCTTTGCCGAACTATGCGCTGAAAAAAATCTGCCCCAACCTGATATTGTTACGGAATCAGGCCGTGCGATCACCGCCCATCATGCTGTACTGATTACCAATGTCACTGACATTGAATCGGTTTACAGCAATCAGTCTGAAATAACCCCCCTGCCCCGTGATATTAACCTGGTTGAAATTTTTCATGATACCCAATTTAATTTTAAGGACGCACAAGAACAATTCGCCCAAGGCAAGCTCAGCATCAACGACCTGGCTAAAACAGAAAACGGCTATGCCCTGCGCTGCCAACAGATAAAGAATCAGCTAAACCCCAGCATCCAGAACGAAGCCGCCATATTAAACGAGTTAAACGAAAAACTGGCCGATAAGATTTTCTGCAATTTTTCCTTATTCCAGTCCATGCCAGACATCTGGGGCATTAACCAGATCTTCCCAATCATGCCCATACACCGGCTTAATGAACAACCAACACGCCGCGCGGTCATCCAAGACTTAACTTGCGATTCCGATGGCCGCATCGACCAATACATCGACGGCCAAAACATTGCAAAAACCTTGCCCGTGCATGAGATAAACTGCAACCAACCTTACCTGATCGGGTTTTTTATGGTCGGAGCTTACCAGGAAATACTGGGCGATATGCACAACCTGTTTGGCGACACACATTCCATCAATATAGAACTGGATGACAAAGGCTATCATTTTTATGACTTGCAGGAAGGGGAACATGTCAGTGACCTATTGGATTATGTCCATATCAGCAGCGAAGACCTGAAAGCCGCCTACCGGAAAAAACTGGCGAACAGCCCGCTCAGCGACCAGCAAAGGCAGGATTACGAAAAAGAACTGATGGCAGGGTTAACGTCTTACACTTATCTTTCCAAATAAGCGTAGCAATCAACCCACTACACTTTGGTATGGATCAAAAATCCATCAAATAATTTTTGGTTAAAATCCTTTTTTCATACCACAACCCGAAGTGTGGATTAGTGATGAACCGTGATATTATGCGCCACTAATTTACAGCAATCACTCTTGGAAGATAGGCATGAAAGCAGACATCGGATTAATTGGTTTAGCGGTAATGGGGCAAAACTTGGTGCTGAATATGAACGACCACGGCTATAAAGTGGCAGTCCATAACCGCACGAGCACCACTACCGATGAGTTCATGTCAGGTCTAGCCAATGGTACGCCAGTTATCGGAACACATTCATTGGAAGAACTGGTCAATAGCTTAAAATCCCCACGCATTGTGATGTTGATGGTGAAAGCGGGGGATGTGGTCGATCAATACATCGACAAACTGGTGCCGTTATTATCCGCTGGCGATATTATTGTTGATGGCGGCAATTCCCTGTATACCGACACCAACCGCCGTACCGTTGCCCTCAAAGAAAAACATATTAGCTACATTGGCACTGGCGTGTCCGGCGGGGAAGAAGGTGCCAGGCACGGCCCTTCCATTATGCCCGGCGGCAACAAAGACGCATGGCCTCATGTTAAACCCATTTTTCAGGCCATCAGCGCTAAAGTAGACGGCGATCCGTGTTGCGAATGGGTGGGTGACAATGGTGCAGGACACTATGTAAAGATGGTGCATAACGGCATTGAATACGGCGATATGCAAATCATCTGCGAAGCCTATCAGCTATTGTCTGAAGGCTTGGGCTTAAGCGCCGAAGAAATGCACAGCATTTTTGACGAATGGAATCGCGGCGAACTTAGTTCCTATCTGATCGAAATTTCCGCCGCGATTTTAGCTTATAAAGATGAAGACGGCTTGCCGTTACTGGATAAAATTCTCGATACCGCCGGACAAAAAGGCACCGGCAAATGGACAGGCATTAACGCCCTGGATTTAGGGATTCCGTTAACTTTGATTAGTGAAGCGGTATTTGCCCGTTGTCTGTCGGCGCAAAAATCTGAACGGATCAAGGCCGCCGAATTCCTTGCCAGACCCAAGAAGGCTTTCTCTGGCGACAAACAAGCCATGGTTAACGCCATCCGCAACGCCTTGTATGCCGCCAAGATTATCTCTTACGCCCAAGGTTTCCGCTTACTGCGCGAGGCTTCAAGCGAATATAACTTCGACCTCAACTACGGTGAAATTGCGTTGATGTGGCGCGGCGGCTGTATTATCCGCAGCCAGTTTTTGAACGACATCAAACAGGCGTACCAAACCAACCCCGACCTTGAAAACCTGTTGCTGGCCGATTTTTTTATAGCTGCGATGCGGGAAGCCGAAGAAGGCTGGCGCAAAGCCGTCATTCTAGGTATCGAGATGGGCATACCTACTCCCGCGTTTTCGTCCGCCCTGGCCTATTACGACGGCTACCGCACCGAACGGCTCCCCGCCAATTTATTGCAAGCACAACGGGATTATTTCGGGGCGCATACCTACGAACGTACAGACCAGCCCAGAGGTGAGTTTTTCCATACCGATTGGACTGGACGTGGCGGGAAAACAGCTTCAAGCACTTACAATGTGTAGTTTTATCGGCAAGTGGTGGGCAAACGATAAAGCTGTTTGCCCACCCTACCAAACTCGTTATAACGCAAACCATGCGTTAACGGAGGCTAACGCTAACAATCCTTGGGCGTTGTTGAAAGCAGCCCTCGATAACAAAGGCAACTTGCCTATTGTAGATTTTAGCGGCTATCAACATATCGTAGGACGTTTTGCGGACAGGGTCTGTTTCACTTATAATGTATCCGTTAGTAACTAACGGGCAGCCGCCCGGATTCGTCAGGTTAGGGACATTGTGGAACACCAGCATTCGATCCACCACCCATCCGTCTTGAATGGCCACGACAGTTGCCCAAGGGGTCCCCTCAGCGTTTGCCGGAGCCGAAATACTCGCTCCAGCCGAGAGCTAACGCGAATAGCATTGCTTTAATTTTACTCATGATCTTCTCCTTTAAAGCTTAATATACAAGGTTGGGCAGAGCTGTAGCAAAGCCCAACAATCAGCCGGGTAGGGACATCCCATACACCTTATGAGGTGCAGAAAACGCTACAAAACTGCCCGACGCCTCTAGGATAAATAATTAAGCGCAAAAAAAAAGGTAATGTTTCACATCTTAATGTGTGAAACATTACCTTGCCACCTAGCTGCTGTTTAAGTCCGTAAGGCGGAAACCGTTAGGTGTAGAATGTGAATCACCGAAATGGCGGATTACGACGCACGGAAAAACCTTACTTATCTGAAACTTGTACAGTTTGTGCGTCTAATCCGCCCTACGGTTTAATTCAAACGAGCCGAAATTTAATAATGAACCTTGCACCTTTTGCCTTGAACCTGTTGAGTAATCCATGAACGCCGAACCCTGCACCTACGTTATCTATGGCTCTACGGGCAACTTGTCCCGTATTAAGCTCATGCCTGCGCTGTATCACTTGGATGTAGCAAATCAGTTGCCGGAAGGCACTCGGATTATTGCCATCGGGCGTAGGCCGTGGGATCAAAAAACCTGGTTGAAAGAACTCAGGGATATGATCGAGCAGAAAGTGAAAAGCGATATGGACGAGCATGTCTTCAAACGCTTTAGCGAACGCTTTCATTATCATCGGGGCGACCTGCACGAACCGAAAGCCTATAGTGCCTTGGCGGAACTCATCAATAACCCAGACCAACAGTTTTCCAAGAATATCGCATTTTATCTGTCCATCAGCCCTGCCGATTTCGCCCAAGTGATGGAGTTATTGAGCAACAACCATTTGTTCGAGGAAGAATACGGCTGGCGGCGGGTGATTATCGAAAAACCGTTCGGCTACGACCTGGACAGCGCACAGGCGTTGCAAAAACGGATCAGTCAAGTAGGGTGCATTCCATGCACCAAACAAAGGCAAATAGGATGAGCAATGTAATTGTTATGAACACTATGCTACTAATGGCACTGATGGTGCGTACAACGCACCCTACACTTCTACATTTTCATTCAAGCAAAACAGAATATAAAATGCCCTTTGAACTTTGAACCCTGAACCTGATTAATCCATGAACGCTGAACCCTGTACCTACGTAATCTTTGGCGCGACAGGCAACCTGTCCCATATCAAACTGATGCCCGCGCTGTATCACCTTGATGCGGCAAACCAGTTGCCGGAAGGCACCCGGATTATCG
>NZ_JBKKBJ010000170.1:0-13060 GCF_046714055.1 Methyloglobulus sp.
ACCGGGCAAACCCATACCTTTTTGGTATTGCACTTTGTTTTTGCTCATCTCCCGCCTCCTTTGGTTTCAAGGGCTTGCACTTATGCCTTTGACTTCAAAATTGGCTGTGGGTCCTACGTAATCAGAAAACATTAAGGTCGCCACCGTCCTTAATGTTTTGGTTAGGGTGTAATCCGCCTGAACCACATGTTGATTATTGGCCCCCTGTTGCTTCCCGTACTCCAGCAGCACCTCCCCGCATTGCCGGGTTTCCGCTCTCGCCCTTCTTAAATGCCATTGCTGTTGCCTACATGTATCAACCGTTTCAGGCCAGTAACCATAATGTGATTTTCGCATAAAGAATGATAGTTATATTTTATTATGTGATATTAAGTTTACAGTCTAGTGGATTTTAAACCCACGATTTATACAAAAACGCCCTAACCATTCGGCTATTGGTTTCTTTCCCATTTTGAAGCTGTTGCTTGGCATCGCTAAAACTCGATTTCGTCATTAAACGGCCTATGGTGCGGCTTATCGGCGTTATACGGTGGCCTGTCCTGTTGGGCGCTGTTATCGGGTATTTCAGTATGGCGGCGTTTCTTTATGTCATAAACCGACAGCACGTTAGCCACGGTTACGGATAACCCGCGCCTGGTCTCGTTGGTGGCCTTGTCCTGCCATTCGGTGGGCTTCAACGCGCCGATGACACTAACGGCATCGCCCTTGCCCAGTTTGGCTATCCGTTCAGCATGGCCACCGAAGGCAATGCCCGATATGACGATATTCTCAGGTTCGCCAACATGAACGCCTAATAGGAACTGGCAATACTGCTTGTTGTTCTGGCTGGTCTTTAGTTCGGTGTCTTTAATCAGCTTTCCTGATATTAATGATTCGATCATGGCGTAATCCTATAAGTCAAAAGTAATGGTATCCGTCCACTGCAAGAGCTGGTTGCGCTCTTCGGCCTCCCTGCCCATCAGCCTATCCCGTCTCGGTATCAACCTCTGCTGCCAGTGCGGCCGCCAAAATGCCGCACAGAATATCCGGCGGCAATGCTTCGGCCTGTACGGTCTGGCCTTCAAAACTGCGCTTATCGGTGGCCTTTGGTGGCGCGGTCGGTAGGTTGTATTGCTTGATATGCCCCGGTGTCACGGCTAGGCGTACAAACTCAATATCGGTGTCACTATCCATCATGAACGCCCTGACATCTTCATCCAATGAGCCGTATATATGAACGCCGCTGGGATCATGGTCGCCAATGTGGAAAACCTTGACCGCTTCGTATTGCCTGAATTTACACGCTAAGTCGTACTTAGCGGTGAGCGAGTCAAAACCGCCGCTGCTCAACACGGGAGCGCCATAAGGTTTTGAAACTTGCTCCAACTGGTTAAACATACCCGCCGCCTCGCACCATACGAACAGTCTGGCAGGCTGTACGGTCTGTGGGTCTAGCTGGTAGCTTTCGGCTGTATATTTCACCGCTTCGATAAAACTTTGTGGCGATTCAAAGTAGCTGCCTTTCAGCTCGCTAAAGCCGTCATCCCTGATATCACAGAACGGTATCAACCTGGACCGTCTGGCCTTGCTTATGGTTTCACATAAGCGCTTATAGGCTTTTTCATCCTTCTGGTAGTCATGCGCCCCAACCAAACGATAGAATATTTGCCTAGTCGTCATGGGCAGGTAAGCATGGTACTCCTGCAATATGCCCTTGATTTGCAGTAACCGCGCTTCGGTTTCGGCCTGTGGCTTCCACTCTATATAACCGCGTGGCCTGCCTTGTCTTGCCTTGGGTAATGTGTTTAACATGGCGATTCCTTTGGTTTAAATCTGTCGCAGGTGTGCCGTGTCCCGCTCCAATGCACAATACCCGAAGGCATAACGCCAGCCGCACAAGTGCCTGAACCTTTCCTGTGTTCGTGGTGCGGCTTGAAGTTGGTGCAATTGCCGCATTGTGGCGGGTTCATCCTGAGCAAGAACGCCCCGTGTTCGGCATCTTCCGCCAACACCTGCATGGCCTTACCGTTTGGGGTGTGGCAAGTCACTTGCTTTGGGTAGGTTTCGGCTTCAAGCGCGGCAACTATCGCCGCCTTATGCCGTTTCAAAAATTCCCGTTGTGTGGGTGTCAGCTTGCTGGACGGGCTGATCTCGATATAGCCATCAACCAAGGTAACGGCAAAGCCTGAATCTCGGACTTTTGATAGGGCAGTCATTAAAAACGCTCCATGTCGTCTGCTAACGAAACATGCTCGCGCACACTCCCGTTTTTATCTGTTACTCCGTTACATATTCCATTATCATTAATATAATCAATGCCTTGTGTTGTAACAGATTGTTTTTCTGTAACGTTACAGATTGAATTATCCGTTACAGCTTCGTGATTTGATTCAGTGTTTGTAACAGATAAATCGTTTTGTAACGTTACAGATTTATCATCCGTGACGGCTGCAGCCCGTGTGATTACTGGCTTTGCGTCATTTTGTAACGTGTAACGGATAATTTCCGGGGTGTCCGGTGCGACTGTCTTTGTTTCGGATAAGTAACGAATGAAAACATCCTCAAAATCCGCAAACAGATAACCGCGCTTTGGATTGTTTGTAGTTGTCAATCGCTGCTGCTTAGGTTCGATTCCGTACGGATTAAGCAGTCTTGAAACTTGCCGCCCGGATATTTGCTTGCCTTTGTTATACGTTGCCCACGCTGCATCATCATCCGTGCAAAGTTCTGTGATTAAATCTATAGTACTGATAAAATCGGTTCTCTTTAGCTCAAATATTTGACGAATATCCGCTAACAACTCATTGTTGATGCTGTGCGATTTCTCGCAATCTC
Source organism: Methyloglobulus sp. (assembly GCF_046714055.1). GTDB lineage: Bacteria > Pseudomonadota > Gammaproteobacteria > Methylococcales > Methylomonadaceae > Methyloglobulus. The sequence continues at coordinate 2,815 of NZ_JBKKBJ010000170.1, forward strand.
CGGATAGCTTCAAAGCCGCCGCCGTCGCTTTCCTTACACTCATCGCCAGCACATGACGCAACCGCAAGCAACCCGTCCCAATTGTCTTGGTTGCGGTCTGACAGTTCCTCTGGCAAGACTGGCCTAGCCTCCCTCACTTGTTGCGGGTAGTCACTAGCAAAACGCGCCAGCTTTGAAGCTGTGCCAGGAAACAAGCCCTTATCGGCATGGCGCAACCTGTCTACAGATTCATGCGGTAGCTTGCGTCTCAGATTAAACACAATGCCACGGCTCATGGTTGCATCTGGCAAGTGTTTTTCTAGGGCTATTCCAGCAATCGCTTATGCACTAAAAACCGTAAACGCTTTAGGCTCGTAGCTATCGCCAATGGCTTCACTGCGTAGCACAAAGCCGTCACGTGAATAGCCAGCGTTCACCATGCCGTGTAATTCCGCATTGTCTTTAAAGAAGGTATCGGCTTCGTCGATTAGTATTGTCGGCTTCCATAAATCAACCGCCCTAAATAAAGCCGATGGTGAAGCGTTCGAAGCTTTTAACGGCCTGTAAGCCATCCGCCCCAACACGGTTAAAAACAGCGTTTTACCGCACGATTTCTCAGGTGCGTTAATGATTGCCAGTGGTGAGATTTCCAGCACATTAATAAACCATGAGAGAGCAACCCACAAAGCCGCCGTGTTTGCCTGTTCGGTGTCCAAGACAATAAATTGCCGGATGGTTGCCGATATTTCATCAAGCAAACGCGCCGGGTCTATCGGCTCATGGTATGGTTCTACCTCATCAAATGGCAACCGCTTGGCTTCCTGTTTAGATTCACGATATGCCGTAACCTGAGCATCAAGGGTTTTTAGCTGTACCTTCATCTCCTTGGCCTTTTCAGCCCTTATGCGGTCGTACTCCAAAGGCTTGAGCGCGGCTAAATCTTTGATGATTTCTTCGTCTGATTGCTGGGGCGTTTCGACTTGCGATAAATCGACTCCGTTATCCATAAACAACCCCGCCAGTATTGATGTAATCGTTAAAGTCTTGCCCTTCATCCGGCGGCGCGATATACAGCCCATTACAGGCAAACGCCGCAACCGTCGCCTTTTCTACCCCAATCGGGTCATTATCGGCACAGACAATAATCTTGCCGTTTGGGTGTAACCTTCGGATAACCCCTGCGACTGGTTTCAGGTTCCCGCAATCCATAGCGACTACAACATAATGCCCGGTTGATTCATGCAGGCTTGCCCCCGTAGCCCAGCCCTCGCATAACAATAGGGTTTCGGTAGGTTCTCCGAGGACGGAATAGCAGCCTTGTTTGCGCCCAGATTTAAGAAACCGCTTAGTGCCGTCCGCGCCAATGAATTGCAGGTTTACAATCTCGCCAGATTCGTCATAAATCGGGATAACCAAAGCCTCGCGATAAAGCCTTGCGCCGTGTGGATTGATACGCTTTTTGACTAGGTAAGGGTGGCTTGGGTCTGTTATTGGTTCGGCTTGTTGCCATATCCAATTAGCCTTCTGTGCTGCCATTTGGTGGGCTTTTTGCTGCTCTAGCTGCCTAACTTCCTTGGCATACTCAATCTGTTTACGCATGGCGGCGTTCATTGGCTGCTTTTTGCCGCTTGCTGTCCAGGTGAAGCTAACGCCAGTTTTATCGTGCATTGTCCAGCCACTAGGCCGATTATCAAGGTGCAATATGTAAGCACCGTTCAGTGTGCCTTTCCTATCGCCTTCAACAAAGAATCGGTGTAAGAAAGAATCCCCAATAAGGGTGTCAGGTGGCGTTATGCCGTTATCCAACATGGCGGCTTTAAAGCCGTTTACAGCGTCATTTTCGTTATACATCGGCATCACCTGAAAACAAAACGTAACGTGCCACGCGGTGTTTAGCCTTGCCAGTGTCAACTGTTTGCCAATGCGTAAATATTCGGTAGCCTTGCTGCCGAAGCTCTTTGATACGCCCGGGCGGGTGCAAAATGTCTAGCTTGTCCCTTGCTTCGGTCGTGGTTATTGGGGACGTGAGCAAATATGCCAGCAACCGTAATTGCTGTTCTTTGGTTTTGGGTGAAAAATTCATTTGGCCTTATCCTTTCCGGGTAGTGCAACCATGCCGCCAAACGGGTATAATTACCCTGCTTGTTTTGGTGTCGATTGCAAAAAGCCCCGGCCTAAGTTGGTAGGTACGGGGCTTTTTTATGCGGCGCGATTTTTGCGCTCGATACAGGCGAAAAATTCATTTTCATCCACCAAAATAAGGCGCCCAACTTTCTTGAATGCTGTGGCAAAGCCATTAGTTTCTTTAAAAAAGACCAGGTGTCTCAGTCCGCCAATAGAAGGCCATTCGTGGTGGTCTCCCCATTTTGGGATAGGGATGTATCGGGTGTTGGTTTTGGGGTGGGCTTGTTGTTCTTGTGACATTTTGATAACTCCATTCAGGTTTAGTGAATCGCCGTCATTTACGGCTGGAGTTATGATAGGTAACTGGATTATAAATAAAAATAGCGAAACAGGTTATTAAATAGGTTTTTTTAGTGACCTGTTTTTAGGCCGCATGGACCATGGTTTTCATAAAGAATTAGGTGAACGCCACCTGATTAATTCCTTATTTGTTCGGTTTTCTGCCTGGCTCACCTTTATGAATATTTTGGTTTTTCTTCCAGGCTTGAAAGCCGCTTGCCCATGAGGCTGGATTTCTACCTATTAAAGCCTTATGAATTTCACCTCACTTCATGCTGTTTAGGTCTGGCTTTACTTCACCAATCCATTTTATAAAATCATCATCCCGTGATTGATAACCTGTTTTCTTTTTGCCATCACCCCCCACGGTTTCGGCTTGCGGCTGCATGTCAGCAGGCATAAGGTGTGCTACGGAATAGCCTTTATTTTTTGCCCATGCTATCCAGTTTGCGGGGGTGTCATGTTCTTTAATCGTGCCAGCTTTAACGGATGAAGCGGCTATGCTTAATGCGCGTTCATATACGTGTACCATTGAACTAAATCTATCCCTTTCCTCGTAATCGTGCGGTCTATCCTTGACCAGTTCTAACGCACTTTCTAAGCAAACAGGATAACCGAGGGTTATCAATTTACATGCCATAGTGATGTGCCATGAATCGTATAAAAACCATTCCTCAGGTTCACGCTGGACATAGTCACTAAGGATTAGTTCACGGTCACGAGGCAGGGGCTTGTCAGGGTCGAACACAAGCTCGAAAGGGCGGTTTATCACAAACTGATAATTGACATCAGGCATTAACCGTTCTGGTATTGTTCTAGTCGTTACTTCCATCACACACCCCCAAATATCTTGGCATTCATCGAAGCAACCACGTGGCTGACATGCCTATCCGATAGGTGTGCGTACCGTTTCACCATTTGCAGGGTCTTATGTCCCAGCACTTCGGCAATCTCAGCCAATGACGCGCCATTCATGGCCAGATAAGACGCGGTGCAGTGCCGCAGGTCATGCCAGTGGAAATCGTTGATTACAGCCGCTTGTAGGGCGTTTAGGAAGGGCTTGCGTAAGCCTATCGGCTTGGTTTTGTGGGCAGTGCCAGGAAACAGCAAGTCGGTGTCAAGCCGCCTAACTTTGGCATGTTCGCGTAACAGTTCCAACCCTAAGCCAGCTAAGGGAACGCGTCGCCGTTCGCCGTTCTTGGTCTCGTGCAGGATTAGGTAGCCGTCCTTAAGGTTTACGTCCTGCCACTTCAAGCCCATCAATTCGCCTTGCCGCATTCCGGTGGACAAAGCCAGGATTACGCAAGGATATAGCCATGGGTTAGATGATTCCTTGCAAGCGGCCAGTAGCCTTGTGCGTTCGCCGTCATCCAGGAAACGCACCCGACCGCGTGACTCCTTCGGCTTTTTGACTTTCCGCATGGGGGAATCTTCCAGCCATTGCCAGTCATTGACCGCAATGGTGAAGGCGTGGGAAAGTGCCGCCATGTAACGTACTACAGTGGCGGGGCTTCTCTGCGTTCCTCGGTAGGTTTCGCCGCTTGCCAATCCGTCACGGCATTGCACAATCATGGACGGGCTAATATCTGAAAGCAGGTAAGCCCCGATTTTGTCTTTCCACCATTCAAGCTGTTGTTGTTGCTTTACCGCTTGCTTTGGCTTTGTGGGCAGTACGTCCTTGATGTACCTGTCTAACAACTCGGCTAAGGTGTGCTTTTTGGCTTCGGCTGTCTTGAAGTGCTGCCCTTCCCTGATTGCGCTTTCGGTGGCCGCCGCCCATTTCTTGGCATCGGTTAATCGCTGGAAGGTGGCGGTTTGAGCGGGATAACCTTTCAACCGGATTTTTACCCGGTAGCTGGTCTTGCCGTCTTGGGTTTCCCGTGCTTCAAAGTTTGCCATAATGCCCCCGTGGGGCAATGGCAGTATAATTTCTAGTAGCCATTTGCTTAACCCTTTTCGTTAAGTGAGTCGGTGGGGTTTGGTGGTGTTAGTCGCACTGCCAAGCCCGTTTTTTTTGTGCCAGGAAAATGATACAACAAGCCGCGATAATTAGCAACAAGTGATAGGTAATCACCTGTCTATATGACTATAATTCTAGTAATAATAGTAAGTTATAGAATTTAATTCCGTTAATGGGACACTAAAGGGGCAACTAGAAATTAAAACAGGGCAAAACGACTGTTTTTTTAGCCAGTCAACGGGTATGTTTTGTTGTGGGTTTTATCGGTTTTGTAGGGTGGTGATAAGCGCGTAATTAGGAAAATATATGGCCTATGTTGTTGCGTATTGTCGTGTTTGCTTATTTTGAATTGCCCCGCCAGTGTCCCACTGATAGCAGAAAGAGTTTGATATATTAGTACAACACATTGATTTATCTGGCTCCCCCGGACGGGCTCGAACCGCCGACCTAGTGATTAACAGTCACCCGCTCTACCGACTGAGCTACAGGGGAATAATACGTTTTGATTTTTCTTCAATGGCACGCCCGGAGAGATTCGAACTCCCGACCGCTCGGTTCGTAGCCGAGTACTCTATCCAGCTGAGCTACGGGCGCTTAATTGAGCCGCAAATTATCCTGTGATGTTGAATATTTGTCAACCAAAGTTCAGGCAAAGCTGGGTTTTAATTATGGGTGTGTGGCGGAGAGAGAGGGGTTCGAACCCTCGATGGGCTATAAAACCCATACTCCCTTAGCAGGGGAGCGCCTTCAGCCTCTCGGCCATCTCTCCTAAAACTGGTTTATCTTTCAGAACCCGTTGAATCAGACTGCTCTTTTTTGATTCTTTCGTAAATTTCTTCCCTATGGACAGAGACTTCCTTTGGCGCATTCACACCTATGCGAACCTGATTCCCTTTAACCCCAAGGACGGTAACGGTTACCTCATCTCCTATCATCAATGTCTCTCCTACCCGACGAGTCAAGATAAGCATGGCTACTCCCTATTTATATTAAAAACCCACTGCTCTTAAAGAGCTTCCAACCAAGGGGCGAGATTATAACAGTTTTATATGATAAAAAAAGCCCGTTGTTCCGTTCGGGTGCGATTAAAAGTGCGGTTTAAACTCAAGCGGCCTGACGCGGTTGATTCCAGTACCCTTCCCAATTGCCGCTGGCTCGAAGAATCCTTAAAGCCAACATTGAAGCCACGTTATCGGGGGGCACCAAGCGCCGGGTGGTTTTGAGCGTTGCTGAATAATATAGCGGTGCGCACCCCCTATTTCTCCCGACCCAATGGTCAAGCCTTGAGCCGACGCGGCTTGGTAATTGAACTGATGCGGGCGGATTCGGATAGTTCGGTAGTGGGCGCGGACCGGCGCATTCTGCGATTCGGTCGTGTCCGCTGCTAAAAATGCCGCCAGTCCTTCCAAAACACGCGGGTAAGCATGTCAGCGGTGGCAACCCCCTACGGCGTCCTGTGGTGCCGAAGGATGTAGTAGTCAGCCCCACAGCCAAGGCCAGCGCGTAAGTGGCGCTTACTATGTGCAATACGTCAATGCCTATCACGGAGCCTTTTGCTTTTATGCCCTACCTATATAAAACACGTAACCAGCGGGTCAACTTGACGCAATTACGCTATGTCCCAATGCGCAGTTACCCTTCTTAAACTTACTCGCTGCAATCCAAAGAGACATGAATGTTGATAAATATTGTTAAGGCTTTTCCTGGTATTACCCAAACAATTGAGATTTTATCGCCTAATGCAGAGCTAAGTTTGTGTGCCGCTTTTGCGTGCCTAGGTTGAGCGCCTAACGCAGTTCGTTAATTGACACCCGTATAGGTTCTAAGAAGAGCATACGCACCCGCCGCGCACAATGCGGCACAAGGCAAGGTCAACAGCCAGGACAGCAAAATGGAAGCGATCATACGAGTATTGGCTTGTTTTGTGGTTAACCCAATGCCGAATAACGCGCCCACCGACACATGGGTGGTTGAGACAGGCAATCCAAACTTGCTGGCAAAAATCACCAGCACTGCGGTGGTCAAATTGGCCGATAAGCCCTGGCCGTGGCTGATGGCAGTGATCTTATGGCTCATTGTTTCCGCCACGCTCCGCGCATTAAGCAATCCACCTAGCGCCATCGTTAGCGCAACCAGGACGATATTCGATTGCAAGTCTAGCCCTGGCGCCAACAATAATAAGGCCGCTATTTTGGGTGTGTCATTCAGTCCGCGGGCGAAGCAAACTGCACCGGCGCTGAAAAAATGCAAGGCATCCATCACCCGTTGCAACTCGAACCCCAAAATAACACCGGCATAACGGCTAGCACAGGCCGCTTGATTATCAATACTGAGTGAACGGTTTTGTCCTGACACCAAAGCGCCGGAGTTTTCCACAAAGTGGGATGCAGTCACTGCGGGTTCATTTTCAACGCAGAGACATAAAAGATTACCGATCGCCTTACGCTGTCGGATTTGCCGGAAACTTGTGTAAACCACGATTGCTAATAGCACAGCAATAACAGGACTCAGCAACAGCGGCAAAACAAAGCTGGTGCCTAATGCAGCAAGTTTGATAGTTCCAGTCGCCAATAAAGTGCTGCCCGTTAACGCCCCCAGCAACGCGTGGGTGGTAGACACAGGAAAACCCAGACGGGTAGCCAAAATAACCGTCATGCCAGCGCCTGCGGCTACCGCCGTTATAAAAGGGATGGATTGAATCAGTCCGTCCGGTGCTAGCCCTTTCCCGGAAAATTTTATAAGTAGGGTTTGCGCCAAAAACAACGCACAGATAGAACCCGACAACGTGGTGACCGTCGCCCAGGTCAGGGCAACCCGGTAATTCGCCGCACCGCTGCCGAAGAGGGAAGCAACGCCTTTAAAGTTATCATTCGCGCCATTGGAAAAAGCCAAGAAGCAGACGGTAACAAACAACAGTACGATAGTCATGCACAACTCCTTTCAGGTTGTTTGCAAATAGCGTACGTTTATTATTACAGTTTTCAGCTGATGAGCCACTTCATTTTTTGATTACCATTGTGCATTGCCCACAGTTTGTTTATAGTCATTGGCAACAGCAAATTTCGGAAATGCTTCCAAAAACATCTAATCAATCATCATGAATAAACAGATTTACCCTTTATTAATCGCCCAGTTTTTGTCTGCGTTTGCCGATAATGCCATTTTATTCACGGTAATCGCTATGGTGATGCACTCGAATGACTTGGCAACCTGGTACGTCCCGGCCTTGCAAAGTGCATTTTTAGTCGCATTTGTCATTCTGGCTCCGTGGGTAGGCGGATTTGCCGATAACCACGCCAAATCCAGGGTATTGATTATAGGTAATTTGATTAAGGCACTGGGCGCAGGACTTTTGCTCTGTAAGGTCGAGCCGCTCCTGGCGTATTGTATCGTCGGCATGGGCGCTGCGATTTACAGCCCGGCCAAATACGGCATCCTGCCGGAACTTGCCGGGCATGAATTTTTGGTGAAAGCCAATAGCTGGATTGAAGGCTCTACTATACTCGCCATCCTATTGGGCATGGTGGTAGGTGCGAAACTGGCGGATTACTCCATCACGATGGCGCTTGCGCTAACCATAGCCCTGTTTATTGCCTCCGCTTTTATTACCTTGTTTTTACCCGTACACATTGCCAAAGCAGAGTCTTCCTCCTCCCAACTTATTGAATTCGGCAGACAGATCGGCCAATTTTTTGTCACACCGCGTTCCCGCTTTGCCATCCTGGGCGCATCGTTATTCTGGGCATCGGCAGCCACTTTAAGGGTAATTATTGTCGCCTGGGCGCCGCTGGTTTTGATGTCAAAAAATGCCACTGAGATTGCCCAGATCACCTTATTCCTGGCTGTCGGCATCATCGCAGGGTCAGCTATCGTCCCACGCCTGATACCGCTGGAACACCTGCGCCGAACCAGAATCCCTGCTTATATTATGGCTGTGTTTATTGGTGTCTTGAGCTTTACCGATAGCCTGTTACCGGCGCGGTGTGAGCTGTTTGTTATCGGGATGATGGGCGGAATGTTTATCGTACCGATTAATGCAGCATTGCAGGAACTAGGACAAGAAAGTATCGGCAGCGGCAGCGCCGTTGCGCTGCAAAATTTTTTCCAGAACTTGGCGATGCTCGCTTCCGTCGGCACTTATACCATTGCCACCGCACAACGGGTTGATCCTGTTATGGCTATGCAAACCTTGGCAGGATTACTTTTTATATTGACTTTTTTGGTATCCATGAAGTTACCGAAAAAAGGGTTACAACATCAGCTTTGAACAGGCTCAGGCCATGTTTTTTGCCTCGACACTAAACCAAGATAGCTAGTGGCCTGGATGGGGCTTTGCGGAATCCGGGCCACTAGCTGAGCTGTTTAAAAATTAATATTTCTTAGTTCAAAAACATAAGGGCAGCGGATGAAACTCAACATAATCAGTTTTGTTAAAGAAGAGTTATGGTTGTTACACGAGCAAAAACTTCCGCCATTTAAGGCGGCAATCATCAGGTCGCTAAAAGTAGTGCTCTTGTCTGCCCAAGGTTTCTCCCGCGACCTGTGTCCGCTCAGGGCATCTGCATTGACGCTTTATAGCTTGTTGTCGATCGTGCCTGTCATCGCCATGCTGTTTGGTGTCGCCAAAGGTTTCGGTTTTGAAAAGATGCTGACGGAACGTTTGATCGAACAAGCGCCGCAGCAAGATGCGTTGGTATTAAAGCTGGTTAACTTTGCACAAAATCTGTTGGACAGCACTAAAGGCGGGGTGGTTGCGGGGATCGGTATTGTTGTGCTGTTTTGGACTATTATCAGCCTGATTGGCAATATCGAAGAATCCTTTAATTACATCTGGAAAATTGGCAGAAATCGCTCAATAAGCCGTAAGTTTAGCGATTATTTATCTTTGATGTTGTTGGCTCCCATCATATTGATCGTTGCCAACAGTATTACAGTACTTCTGAGCTCAGAGATAACCTGGTTAATAACCATAATAGAATTACCGGAATTTGGCACTTGGTTGGTCATCAAGGCGTTGGGCTTGTTGCCTTTGCTGCTGATGATCGGATTATTTGCCTTTACGTTTATTTTTATGCCTAACCATAAAATCCATTACAGGGCTGGCATCATTGCCGGTGTTGTGACAGGTATTCTGTATGATCTCTTGCAGTGGGCTTACCTAAGCCTACAGATAGGCGTGTCAAGCTATAATGCCATTTACGGCAGTTTTGCCGCGATACCCTTATTTGTCGTCTGGTTACAAATGGGCTGGATGATTGTGTTGTTTGGTTGTGAGGTCGCCTTTTTTCTGCAAAATTATGAAAATTATCGAAACAATAACCGCTTTTCTAACATCAGTTTTTCCCTGCAAAAAGTTATCGCCTTACAGATTACGCATTTGCTAATCAAGAATTTCAGCCACTTGAATAAGCCATTAACGGCAGATGAAATAGCGACAAGACTGCTTATCCCAATCGCCATTATCCTACCGATATTAGTGAAGCTAACGGCAAGCCAACTTATTGTCGAGTTTAATACCCAAGACGAAGCGGATGAAGTTTACCAGCCAGCAGTCGATACCAATTTATTGACTATTGCCTTTGTTATTGACGCGCTTGAACAATGCGGACAAAATCATTTACCGGACATCAATCAGGAACGGCTATTTATGGATGCGGTCAATGATTTTAGGAAACTGATGGAAGCTTCGGAACAAAATTGTTTGTTGAAGGATATTTAGAGCTTATCCATAAATAATATTCCCCTGACCTTTCCGTTTTAGTTTCCGTAAAACGATGGCCGAAGCGGCCAGCATAAGCCAGCCAAGATGGCTCCGATCCATTTTTTCATGGCGCACCAAGAGTT
>NZ_JBKKBJ010000171.1:0-8039 GCF_046714055.1 Methyloglobulus sp.
TTTATTGCCGCACATAAAACCGACGCGCCAGCCCGGCATGTTATAGCTTTTGGACATGGAGAAAAACTCCACGGCAATATCCTTGGCCCCTTCCACCTGGAGAATGGAAGGCGCGATATAGCCGTCGAAGACAATATCGGCATACGCAATATCATGCACGACCCAAATGTTATGTTCTTTGGCCAAGGCAATAATTTTTTCAAAAAAATCCAATCCCACACATTGGCTGGTCGGGTTACCGGGAAAATTCAGGATCAGCATTTTCGGTTTCGGCCAGGATTCAGCGATAGCTTTTTCCAATGCCTCAAAAAAATCCACGCCGGGTATCAGCGGCACATGCCGTACATCGGCACCAGCAATTACCACACCATAAGGATGTATTGGGTAAGCAGGGTTAGGCACCAACACCACATCACCCGGCCCTAGTGTAGCCAAAGCCAAGTGTGCTAACCCTTCCTTCGAGCCAATGGTGACAATGGCTTCTGTCTCAGGATTCAAATCAATATCAAAGCGGGTTTTATACCAGTTAGTAATCGCCCGTCTTAACCTTGGAATGCCTTTGGACACCGAATAACGGTGCGTATCCGGACGCTTCGTCGCTTCCAACAGCTTATTGACGATATGGTCTGGCGTAGGTTGGTCTGGATTCCCCATGCCGAAATCAATAATATCCTCTCCCGCCGCTCGCGCCTTGGCTTTAAGTTCATTGACGATATTGAAAACGTAGGGAGGTAAACGGCTTATTCGATGAAATTGTTCCATTAACAGCTCTTGAGAAATCCGGATTGTGTGAAATTAGAAAAATAAGATAAGGTACTGTTGACTATGCGATATGTCAAATTGGCTTAGCATTACTTTGTCAGATTACATGACCATAATCTTTCAAGAACGTCATTCCGGCGTGGATTCACGTCAGGCAGGATAGCCTTACGCCCTTCGTTAATGCACAAATTCGTCAGGGAACGAATTTGAACGTGCATAGCGCGGCCCGAAGGGCGAGCCTCATAGATGAGGCGAGTAAATCTGTTCCAAACAGATTGGTGCTGGAATCCAGTAGAGACGCAAAATCTTGCGTCTCTACGAGCCATTCATTGCGTTGAATTCGGCAACTGCTCTCGACGTTGCCAAGCCATAGGGATGTGGGGCTTTGCGGAATCCGGGATTTCGTGGCGCTCCATCTGGGCCGCCTTGCTGCCGTGCCAGTTCAGGCATTATTTAGGCAGGCCCGGATGAAATAACACGTTGCCGTCTTTTTTGAAGTTGCCGATGATTGCTTGGCCTTCAGTACCAGCCACATAATCTATGTATTTCTTAACCAGGCCGTATTTGACATGGGCATGACATTTTGGATTGACGGCAATGACGTGGTAGGGGTTAAGGACTCCTTCGCCACCCTCAAATAAAATGACCAGTTGCGTTTTGTCCTTATAAGCAAGGAAAGTCCCGCGATCAGTCAAGGTATAGGCCAGTTTGTCATCGGCCATACGCAGCACCGCGCTCATGCCTTGCCCTGAAGAAATGTACCAGTTACCGGCTGGCTTAGTCGAGGTTTTTCCCCACAACTCCAGTTCTTTTTTATGGGTGCCGGAATCATCGCCCCTGGAAATAAAAGGGGTCTTGCCTAGGCTGATTTTTTTCAAGGCTTCCTCAGCGCTGGGCGTTGACTTGATACCTTCGGGATCGGACTTTGGCCCTACCAGGACAAAATCATTGTACATAACCGCAGTGCGGTCAACGCCAAAACCGTCCGCAACAAATTTTTCCTCGGCTTTGGGTGCGTGTACCAATAGCACGTCAACATCGCCGTTTTCACCCAGTTTCAAGGCCTTACCGCTGCCAACGGCGATAACATCGACACGGACATGATTTTTAGCTGCAAAAGGCGCATTCAAAACCGGAAGTAAACCGGTGTTTTCAGTGCTGGTTGTGGTAGCCATGCGCAATATCTCTTCAGCATGAGCCGAAGAAAAGCTTAATAAAGCACTTAATAACGCGATTATCTTTAAAATTTTCATAACACTACACCCTATGATTTTTATACGAGAGTTGGTTCTGCGTTGTCAGATTATATGATCTAAAGTTTCCAAAATCGTCATTCCGGCAGGGATTGTCGGGCAAGGATTCCATACCCTCTACCGCACTTCCCACATCCCTGTGGGTCGGCGGCGAGGATTCCATACCCTCTGCCGCACTTCCTCCATCCATGGAGGTCACTGGAATCTAAGCATGTAGAGACGCAAAATCTTGCGTCTCTACATGCCATCCATGGCACTGGATACCCGGGTATGACGAGCTTACGTATAACGTGACAAACAGGGTTAAAAACGAAATTCCGTGTTGACAAAGAAATAATCGGAGTCTTTTTCTCCGCCAGCAGGCAAACCGGCTGAAGCTGGGAGACGGTCGAAATAATCACCCTTAAACCAGTGTTCGTAGCCCACTTCAACAACGATGTTGCTTTTTAATTTCAACGACCCAACCAAATTCGATATCGTGCCCTAAAAAACGGCCCGCATTGCCGGATTTATCCCTTAGCGCATTAAAGTCGGCGTTAAGGTTCGATCCGGCGAACGCATCTTTGGCTTCGGCAAGGTACCAGACATGATGTTTGACGAATAGTTTGAGGTCATCCCGTGGTTGCAGCGTGAATCGTGACCCGACTGATTCGATGTTGGAGCGGAAAAACGGCCCGAAAATACCGGTTTGCATCATATCACCCCGACGTACGCCAAATAGCCTGTCAAAAGTGTGGTTGTTATTGCCGTTAGGATCGTTGGTGCCGCTGGCGTAATCGTATTCGGCATTGAACCTTGGAAACCAGGGCGCATTGAAGGTATAACCCACTTCGGCATGACCTATATAGGCGAATAAATCTTTTCCGCTGGTCTCGCCGGTTTGCGCGGCCCCCTCAAATTCGTAATCTACCTTGCCGAAGTTCTCTTTATGGAATTTACTGGTTTTAGCTGGGCTTTGGTAGCCTCTCACACCAAACGTCGAGAAGGTACGGGTGTTAGCGGCAATTTTTTTATCGTTGATGCCGTAATAATAGGCTTCGCCATTCAGCCAGGACAGTTGGCTCGTCTCAAAAACAGCGCCCCAAAACAGACGGCTGCTACTGCCTTCGTCCAGATGGGTGGGGTCTATTAGCACGGGCGAGGTCAAAAATGCCCGCACCCGCCAATCCTTGTCGTTACCGATGGCAAAGTGTGCACCATCAAAGCTGTTGGTCGTATTTCGGTAACCATTCCGGCCAACCAGACGCGCAGAGCCAATATGCAGGGTCATTCGCCCGACATGAAAATCAGTCCTCAGCCCGGTATCGTTGATATTACGGAATGTTGCTGATCCAAATAACTGCAAGATGTCGAATTGATTAGTGACCGTATTGTTATTAAAATCATCGGCTCCGGCAAAATGGGTGCGGGAATCCTGGCCTTCAAACATCAACCAGAACGGGCCTTGATTGACACCTAAACGAACCCGCGACTGTAGCGGCAATTGCACATCGGTATTGCTGGATTGACCGTTACGCCAAGGATGGGAAACCGATTCATAACGGGTGCGTTGGCTCAGGCTGAATTCCATCCACTCGGGCAGGTTTAACGCGGCTTTAGCCAGTCGGTTCCACTTGATTTTAGAGGCCGGAATTAAGGCTTCGTCAGGGAGTCCTTTCCATTCTTTGGACTTGTATTCCTTGGCTACGCGATCACTCGCACCATCCCAAAACCCTTGCGAGGCTAACGCATTTCCTGGGCTGACTAGCAGGATATTAACCGCACTTGCAATGAATACCTTTCTAAAATAGTTCATTGCACCCCTATGATGTTGCTAAATTTCCAGTCTAGCGCCACAAGCACAGCGTTGTTATTAATATTTTTTGTTGCTATTTTCATGTTATTTTCACTTAAATGTCAGTTTTTGACATTATATTGTAATAAAAACATAAAATAACAAAATAATTGCAATTTGTAGTTTAAGGGATAACCACGAAGGGTACAGGGTACGGAAGACACGAAGAAAATATATTTAAAACTTTGTGCCCCTCTTAGTTAATGCACATAACCTGATTTAGCATACCCAGGCTGGGTTAGTCGCACAACACACTGTTTTTTATCGTGTATCAGATAATTAAGCGCGACATAACCCACCATTGGATATGCCGAATGTGTAAAGGCCGCAGGATGCGTTTAGGCACGAAGCGCATCAAACGCGGAAGATGCGCTTCGTGCCTCAGCACATCCTACTTGGCTTAACCGCAGTGTAGTGTGTTGTATGGCTAGCCGTTTAGTCAGTCTCTAACTGGATTTGCATATCTGGCATCACCCGGCTTCTTTTCCGGGCGAAATCACATAGCGCCGACAACAACGCCCCCTTATCCCGCCATTCAAAAAACACGCTTTCGCCCAGCAACACATAATGCCACGCCAGATTAGCCCGTTCTTCCTCTGGTAACCGATTGATCCGTTCGCACCAAGCCGCCGCCGCTTTCAACTTTCTTTGCACATTCGGCGATGTCACCTGGCCTTGCGCCTTGGTTTCCACCAGATAAACCGCCTTATCGGTACGCAATAGAAAATCCGGCGAGTAAGAAGCGGGTAAACCGTCTTCCTTGACATAACGTAGCCTGACAAAATCATGGCGGGTTTCGCTGATTTTGCAGAATGCCTGCACGCTGCTGTCTTTATCAGCCCATTCGATAAAGGCTTTCTCCAGGCCGCCATTATGGGCAGGATAAGGCAAGCGCGGATAAATGCACTTATTGACCAGAACAGAACTGCTTTCCCGCATCGGCAGCTTGCTCATTTCCGACAACAAACGGTAACGCACTTCGCTTTCACCGATCTGCGGCTTGTGTTCCGCTTCAATCAAGGCCAATGCCACCACTTTGATGATGTGATCGACAATCGGCTGCAACAACAGCACACGCCAGTTTTCATCAAACAATGGATCAAACGGCATGTTAAACAGTTGCATCCGAATATAACTATCCAGCCACCCCGCCAGTTCCGCCGTGTTCGCTTGCAGATAAGGGTTGGCGAAATGTGCGGCAACCTTCTTGCCTTTCGGCAGCGGTTGGCTGAGCGCTTGGGCAATACGCCGTGTCAGCCGCGACAAAAAATCGTTGTAGCCCGTGACATTCATCACTGCACCATCAACGCGGTAATCACCAAACAAGGTACTGCTTTGCAAATCCTGGGAGATAAATACATCACCTTTACCTAGCAGTGTCTTAAGTTCAGTCAGGTTCATCGCCGAAAACGGCGGCAAGGAGGTAATATCCAGCGCGTGATGTTCTAAGCCTTCCTCGGCTTCGCGCAGGATAAACGGAATGGCGAAGTCGAATTCTTCGTAACCGTCGCGCAAACCAACCGAAACCAGATCGCCGATGCTGCTGATAATGTCGCTGTCTTCGCCGGTGGTTCCTGCCAAGCCTTCCCGCATTAATTCCGCATAAAACGACTGAAACGCCGGATGCTCCACAATCGATAAAATATCAATCAGGCTGTTGGGTTCTTGTCCCTTGGCGATACGTTCGCGGTTTTCGCGTTTGCTGTCGGCATACCCATTATCACGATCCTCATCGCGCCACATCAGCCGCAAACCGCGCCCTATGGTTTGTTCCAGCAAAATCTGCGCTTGGCTGGAACGCAACGGCACGATCACGCAAATATTGTTGACATCAAAGCCTTCACGCAGCATTAACACGCTGACGATGATGCGCGGCGCGGCGTGTCGGTCAACATCAAACAAGTGTTCACGCACCACCGCCCAGTCTTTTTCGCCCAGTTCTGCCTTTCTGCCGGAATCAATCGCCATCACCTCGTCTTTCCTCAAACCTTCGTCCTGGAAGAATTTCACCACCAGCGGCGACACCGTAGTGTCTTCACAGACCACCAACATTTTCGGATGACGGCTAGGGTCGATATGGGCAAAATCGACCTCCAACTTCCTCAGCTTTTGCAGGCCCGCACGTAGCATCACCCGCTGGCCTGCACTCAACACCGGATTGCCGTTCTCATCGCGTTCCGCCTTGAATTCCAAGGGCAACGCACCGATTTCCTTGCGCCTGTCCAACACCAGAGATTTCACCAAACCCTGCCGCATTGCAGTTTTCAGGTCAAAATCGACGATGATGTGCGGAAAATAAACCTTGTGCTTATTCTTGCCGGAACCGACATCGTTGTACGGCGTGGCGGAAAAATCCACCTGCACGAAGCGTCGGCCTTTGCTTGTCGCAATCCGCGTCAGGCTCTTTTGCCATTCCACCTCGGTCGTTTCGCCCTCACGCTTGAAGTCGTGGATATGGTGCGCCTCATCGTTGAACACCATCAACTCAGGCAAGCCCGCCAAATAGTCCAACACATCGCCACGCGCAAAACGCCTGTCCAGCACATCTAGGCTATTGCCTGCCGACTTGCCTGGCATCAGTGGCAACAGGGCATTGATGACCGCTTGCGGGTCAATCTCTGCGCCCGGCGTTTCCAGTTCGGCTGCGTCTGGTTCTTCCTCACCCGCCTCTTGCAACAGATGCCAGTTGGCAACCGCAATCATGCCGTTGCCTGTGGTTTTCAGGCCGATCTCGCTTTTATTGCAGACATTGCCGCGTACAAAACTGAACACGGTATCGCGGTGGTTTTCCGGGATGAACAACTCGGCGTATTGCGCGACATCGGAATTGGCAAAATCGCGCACGCCATCCACCTGCTTGCCGCAAAACGCATCCAGCAGGCGATCGTAAACAATAAGACCGGGCGCAACGACCAGGAAATGTCGGGTAAAACGCGCATCGTCAACGCCTTGTGCCAACGCTGCATTTTTGTTCAGCAACTGCCAGATCAGCAAGGCTTGCAACACCCAGGTTTTACCCGTGCCAGTTGCCATTTTTAGGCAGTATTTCGGGTGATTGTGCTTACTTTGTGAAACTTCAGTTAGCCGTCCGCCTGTCAATAACGCATCCGGTGCGGCGGCTTGGTACAGGCTTTTCAAGTCTCTCGCATTCAGTGCTTCATGCGCGACGATGGTATTTAAAATCGCCTGCCGTTGACCGTCATGAAAATTCAGGCGCCGCGTGGTTTTTGCCACATCACCAAACCACCAGTGCAATAGTTCCGCAGTGGTCGGTGTCACCAGATCAAAAATATCAGCGACTCCACTTTCCAGAAGTTCATACGGATTTTGGGATTCCGTGACGTTGCACAATTTTTTAGTTTTGGTAGTTAATCCGGTAGCCAGCGCCAGTCGCTGGTTGCCGTTCATGCCGTCACCTCAACCACCACTTCCGCCTCAAAACCAAACACATCCACCACCCGCACACAGACTTTACGGTTGCCAAATTTAGAGGGTACGGTGAGTTGGGCTTGGGTCACTACCCGTAGCGGGTCGCCGTCATTCTCGGTGTTGCCCCGATAATCCTGCCAGACTGAGCGGAATAGTTTGCCGTCGTAATCTGGGTCTACCGCCCAATATTCGATCAATGCCAATGGCTCGCTGTTGATGATGCCTTGCAGTTTAGCGCGGTTGGCTTCGTCGAGATTGATGGCTTCCGGCGAGAGCAGGACGTAGTTGTCGAGTTCGATAGTTAGCGTTTCTTCCCTCATCCCCGACCCTTCTCCCAGAGGGAGAAGGGAGGAAATTCCGGCATCCTGCGGAACAGAAGTCGTGGCCTCTCCCATTTGTAAGAAAGAAGGCTTTATTTCTTCTGGAAGAATAGAAGACAACCTCTCACCCGGAAGGAGAAAAGAACACGTCCCCTCTCCCCCAGGGAGAGGGCTAGGGTGAGGGTGAATTCCATCGATTACTTCACATGTCACTGCCTATCCTGCTTTCCACCTTCGCCAACAACCTGCTTCCC
Source organism: Methyloglobulus sp. (assembly GCF_046714055.1). Taxonomy (GTDB): domain Bacteria; phylum Pseudomonadota; class Gammaproteobacteria; order Methylococcales; family Methylomonadaceae; genus Methyloglobulus. The sequence continues at coordinate 7,853 of NZ_JBKKBJ010000171.1, forward strand.
ATCCTGCTATTAAGCGCGGCAGGCTTTACGCTGGGCAAATTCTTCTCCATTGATTCGCGCACCATCGGGCGCGTTGTCTTTTATATCTTTGCACCCCTGCTGGTATTTGACCTGCTCGTGCAAAACGATATTAAACTCGGTGAAGCACTCACTCTGATGGCCTTTACAGCGACGGTGATCATTATCA
>NZ_JBKKBJ010000172.1:0-8208 GCF_046714055.1 Methyloglobulus sp.
AAATTGGTCACGGTTACCCGCGACTTGCCCACCGCATCGGCTATTTGTTGATGGGTCATGGTAAATTCATCGAGCAACCTTCTTAAGGCTTCGGCTTCTTCCAGGGGGTTAAGGTCTTGCCGTTGGATGTTTTCGATCAGGGCAATCGCCATGGTGGCGCGGTCGTCGATGTCTTTGACGACTACCGGTATTTGCTGTAGCCCTGCCAGTTGGGCGGCACGCCAACGCCGTTCCCCTGCGACGATCTCGTACTTATCCTGGCCGAGTTTGCGTACGATGATGGGTTGAATGATACCCTGCGCTTTTATGGAATCCGCCAGCTCCTGCAATTTTTCAGGATTCATATCCTTTCTGGGTTGAAACTTGCCCCGTTGAAGATACTCTATCGGCAAAGTGTGTGAAGGGTTTACTGCTTCTTTTGCAGAAACATCGCCCAACAGGGCATCTAATCCTCGACCTAATCCGCGTTTCACCAAAGCGTTCACCTTTTGTTGGTTTGTGTCATCTGCTCAGTTTAAGATCAAGACCTTACTCTGTTACGACCCTTTTTTACTGCCTTCTTTTCTCAGCATCTCACCCGCCAGGGCAAGATAAGCTAAGGAACCCCGTGATCCCTTGTCGTAAAACAATACGGGCAAACCGTGGCTGGGCGCTTCTGCCAGACGAATGTTCCTGGGGATGCAAGTCCTAAACACCTTATCGCCAAAGTGCTTGGTCAACTGCTCGGAAACATCTTTGGTCAATCGGTTCCTGTCGTCAAACATGGTGCGCAGTATGCCTTCTACATAGAGGTCTGGATTAACCGTATCCTTAATATTCTTGATGGTGCGCATCAGGGCTGATAATCCTTCCAACGCGTAATATTCGCACTGCATGGGGATCAATACGCTATTGGCCGCAACCAAGGCATTTAAGGTCAGCATGTTTAGGGACGGCGGGCAATCGACCAGGATGTAATCATAATAGGGCTTGATAAGCACCAAACCATCGCTTAAGCGACGCTCCCTGCGGTCTTCTTTCAGCAGGCGTATTTCGGCGGCGGTAAGGTCAGAATTTCCCGGTATCACCGAAAAGCCGAGTTCAGGTAATTTTATGATGGCCTCGGTTGCGAGCACTTCTTTCATCAAAATATCAAAACTGGTGTAACTGACGGTTTCCTTATCCACACCGCAACCGATTGCGGCATTGCCCTGGGGATCAAGATCGACCAACAACACCCGCCGTTTAGCCGCAGCCAATGCAGCAGCCAGATTGACAGCGGTTGTGGTCTTACCGACACCGCCTTTTTGGTTGGTCAGGGCAATTACTTTTCCCACTCGCTTACCTTTTTCTCGCCAACATTTTCTTTGTTAAGTTGTATGCACACCAGATTTCTTTCCGTCTCAACACCAGGGACGAGAACAGGAATGACTGTTTTTTTGGCCTTAACCTGCGCCAGTTCCGATTCAGCACAACGCCCTTTCATCGCTAAAAACCTGCCATTTGTGGCGAGTAAATGCTGGGTCGAGTCGACTATTTCAGACAACTCGGCAAAAGCTCGCGTCAATACCGTACTGAAACGTTGCTCAGGTTGATAATCTTCTACTCTGCTATGGAAAACCTGCATGTTAGACGATTTTAATTCCAGCACGACCTGCTGCACAAAACGGGTTTTTTTGGCGTTACTGTCCAGCAAAGTAAATGCTATGTGTGGCAAACAAATGGCTAACGGGATACCCGGCAAACCCGCACCTGTCCCTATGTCGATTATCCGTCGGCCTTCAAGATAAGGAATAACCGTCAAGCTATCCAGCAAATGTAGCCTGACCATGTCCTGCTTATCTTTTATCGCCGTCAGGTTATACGCTTTATTCCATTTTTCAATCAGGCTGATGAAACAGAGCAATTGTCCGATTTTTTCCTCATCGACCGACAGGTTGAGAGCCGCAATGCCATCAACCAGAATATCGCGGCAAGCTTCCATCAAGCGCTTTTCTTTTTTAGGTAGATCAATAACAAAGAAATAGCGGCAGGCGTCATACCCGGAATTCTTGAAGCCTGCCCCAAGGTTTCTGGCCGTTGCGCCTTGAGTTTTTGGCTGACTTCATTTGACAGGCCGGGAACGCCTGTATAATCCAAGCTATCGGGAAGGCGCAAGTTGTCATAGCGCAAGGTTTTGTCGATGTCGGTTTGCTGCCTGACGATGTAACCGGCATATTTGGCCTGGATTTCAACCTGTGCGCCAACCTGTTCAGGAATCGCTTCACCACCTTCAAGAAAGGACAGTAAACGCCGGGCATCAACTTCGGGACGACGCAACAACTCCATCAAGCTGGCTTCCTTCAGCAAAGGTTTCCCCCAAAATTGTTCGGCTAGCTCCGCTTCTGCGCTTTCGGCCCTGATCCATTTCTTTTTCAGGTTGTCCTGGAGATTGGATATAGCTTCCCTTTTGCCCTCAAAGGCTTGCCAACGGGCATCGTCCACCAAGCCTAATTCGCGGCCTTTTTCAGTCAACCGCAAATCCGCATTATCTTCCCTTAACAACAAGCGGTATTCCGCACGGCTGGTAAACATGCGGTACGGCTCTTGAGTGCCACGGGTAATCAGGTCGTCGATCATCACGCCCATGTACGCCTCATTCCGCCCAGGACACCAGTTTTCCCGCTCTTGAACCAATCGTGCCGCATTCAGCCCAGCAATCAAGCCTTGTGCCGCAGCTTCTTCATAGCCCGTCGTGCCGTTGATTTGACCGGCAAAGAACAAACCCTTCATGTGCTTGGTTTCCAGAGACATTTTCAAGTCGCGGGGATCAAAAAAATCATATTCTATGGCATATCCGGGACGCACAATTTCAGCATTCTCAAAGCCTTCCATTGACCGGACAAATTCGTACTGCACATCGAAGGGCAAGCTGGTTGAAATGCCGTTAGGATAGATTTCATGCGTATCCAGGCCTTCCGGCTCAACAAAAATCTGGTGCGTATCGCGGTCAGCAAAGCGCACGATTTTGTCTTCTATCGACGGACAATAACGTGGCCCGATCCCTTCAATCACACCTGAGTATAAGGGTGATCGATCCAAGCCGGCTCGGATAATGTCGTGCGTTTTTCGGTTGGTGCGGGTAATGTGGCAAGGGATTTGTTTCGGATGTTGCTCGCGCTTGCCCAAGAAAGAAAACACCGGCACAGGATCATCGCCGACCTGTTTTTCCAGTTTGTTGAAATTGATAGTACGGCCATCAATGCGCGGCGGAGTTCCGGTTTTCAACCGGTCAATCCGAAACGGTAACTCACGCAAGCGTTCGGCCAAGGCAATCGAAGCTGGATCACCCGCGCGGCCACCGCTGTAATTTTCCAACCCGATATGAATCTTGCCGCCCAGGAAAGTCCCAGTGGTCAATACCACTGCCCTGGCAGAAAAATCCAGCCCCATCTGGGTTTTAACGCCCACGACCTTATCGCCTTCAACAATCAAGTCCGCAACGGTTTGTTGAAATAAGGATAAATTGGTTTGGTTTTCCAACATGCTTCTTATCGCTTTTTTGTACAAGCTACGGTCAGCTTGGGCGCGGGTCGCCCTGACCGCTGGGCCTTTACTGGCATTCAGGGTGCGAAACTGGATGCCGGCAAGATCAATAGCATGAGCCATGATCCCGCCCAAGGCATCAATTTCTTTGACCAAGTGACCTTTGCCGATGCCGCCCACCGCCGGATTGCAACTCATTTGCCCCAGCGTCTCTATATTCTGCGTCAGCAGCAGTGTTCGCGCACCGCATCTTGCCGCTGCCAGCGCTGCCTCGGTACCTGCATGGCCGCCGCCGACCACAATCACATCAAAATCTTTTTTGAATTTCACAAGTGTTATACACTCTAATGTACGCTGTAAAAATTGACTGTCACTCACACAATCAGCCTAATTATAAGGGGTAAACGATGAAAAAACGTAAAAATATGAATAAAATAGAAGATATTCCCAACCAGAACCCAGTGGCAAAATTCGCTCATTTGTTCAATAAGGCGCACATATTTTCTGATAAAAGCAAATACTGCCGCAAAGAAATACATGCGAAGCAGGAGGTTTCTCCATTCATTCTGTCCAGAATGAATGGAGAAACTTCTTGATAAGCGTTTTTATAGATTGACTTGGAACTTTCCCGCCTTAATGTTTGCTGTTGCTGATTCGCAGATTCAATTTCGACGTATGGACAGGCTCGGCGCTTTGTGTATAGGACACTGTGCGCGCATATTCGCTATAAATACGGAAAGATTAAACTTTTTATGGAGGCAAGTTGATGGTGTCAACCGAAACACGCGAGAGTAGCAGTTAGACCTGCGACATCAATATTAACATTCGCGCCAATGGAGGTTTAGATGGGCGTTGATGGGGAAATAGCTTTTTTTCGTGTAACTTGTAGATGTGCCGAAGTACGAGGCACATCATTCTAGTATGCAACGATGCGCTTCCCTTCGTTCAGCGCATTCTACCGAGCTGATCAGAAATTCAGGTTCGTCCTCACACCGACTACCCATGCCTCCTTTGGCCCAGGCAGGTTCACTCGCGGCAGGTTCGCTCCGGTTAAAGCCGAATCGATGTACTGTACGTCAGCGGTTACATGCAGCCAAGGAGATATAGCGGCATTATAAAATGCTTCGAAACCAGTTTCGTCATTGATTCCCAATTGGTTGACCAAGGGTTCATCACTGGCGCCCAGCGCATATCCGCCTATCCCCCAATTGTCATTGGGCCGCCAGGACCCCACACCGACACCGCCCAGGCCAAAAGCGGCATTCCATTTGATGGGATTGGGATGACCATCAGATACCCCTGCGCGTAGGAAAGGCCCCCATCCACCCTTCGAATCACCTTGGATATATTGATGGGCATTATAGTAAAGCGCCCAAGTGTCTGCGTTGGTCTTGACCGCCTCCCCTGTTTGTATGAGCGATGCCAGTTGCGAACGGGAGTCAGCACCGATATCGAGTTTCTTCCGGTCGAATCCGTAAACGAAACCTACTGTTTGCTTTCCGGGCAAACCGGCCAGGGTGTGTTTGAATTGCCATTCGGTCAGAAAAGTGGTCCCGTCAGTCCGTTCGAAAGGGTTATAGCCCGCTGTTTCTTCGGCATTAATAAAGCCCGCCGATCCGATAATATTTTTAGTCGGCATAAAAATGGCCGATGCCCCTAATGTGGTTAACAAAGGTACTGCGGCTCCACTGACTGGCGAAAAGCGCATTCCAACATTCATAAAATGGGAACGGGAACGTATCGATCCGGCAAATTCATTTTTGTCTCCATCCGCCGTGTTAATCAGGCCGAATGCCAGCCCAAACTGTTCTGACAAAAACTGGGCATAGGTCAATTCAGTGAGCGCCAGCACGTCTTGGTTGGTATGGCCCGGAACGGCTGGAGATATAGCATCGCCGTTAGTTGGCAATAGGCCGCCGGCCCGAATCCCCACTGAATCCCCTACTCTTCCCTCACCCCGCACCGTCAAGAAGCCGCCCGGCCAAAGCCCTGCCTTACCGGTATCCACTTTTAACAGCATATTGAACATCGCATCGCTTTCCGTCTCGCTAATATCAGGTAACAATGGGCTGATGCGGTTGCCGGGGAATTTGCTTAAAAGCGATCCGTCATAGCCACCGGACGCGACGTGTTGGGTCACATGCGTAGCATCCAAATCCACTGTCACGCCCTTTTCGGCCATGTCATTACGAATGCCCCCCCAATCGCCGGTCAGTTTGGATCGCGAAAGCAGGTCACCAGAAAAATTTACCCCGCTTGCGGTTTCGTCACATTGGGCGGCATCACTCAATGCCAGTGAACTCAATAATGCAATTTTAATGATCGTACGCATAGTTAATGCCCTGTTATAAAAACTATTAAATGAAACAGCTTTGTGGGATTGTGAAAAATTAAACTAAAAATAATTATCTTACTTTTTAGTGCCCGCGAAACATGTGTATTTTCTGTATTTAACCTTGTGTAATTTATGTAAAATAACATATACAATTAACAAATTACAGGTTGAAGAAAAATTGGTTGATGCTCGACGCAAAGATTCAGCAGGCGATTAGGGATTTGATTTTCCCAGAAGCGTCGATTCAGACGATAGCAAAACTCATCCAGATACTCCTGTACATAGCACATCGGTCGAGTTGACAAAGGACTTGGTGAAGCGCAGACTTGCGGCTAGGCGGTCGTGAGTATCGAAGGACGACTGGAAAACCATTTTCCCGTGCCAGCAATACCCCGCGACTTCATCAGCGCACGAAACCTTTCCACGGAACGGGAAAACCAGGCAGCAAAACCAAATCAACAAAGCAAACCGGGAGTCAAACCATGAAACAGATCCAGACCACATTCAAAATCCTCGCCGCCGTCGCGCTCGTAGCGCTCGCCGTGGGCTGTGCCAGTGATCTCAAGGACAAGGAAAACTTGGCAGTCGCCGCCGGCTTCAAAGTCATCACTCCTGTCAAGCCGGATCAAGTGGCCCTCCTCCCGACGCTGCCGGAGGACAAAGTCACGCAGATCAACTACCAGGGCAAGACCTACTACGTCCTGCCTGACGTGAAGAACAACCAGGCCTACGTCGGTGGCCCCACCGAGTATCAGGCATATCGGCAGATCCGCCTGGCCAAACAAATTAGCGACCAGAACCTCCGAGCCGCGCAGATGAACCAGGACTCGATGAACTGGGGCGCGTGGGGCGGCTGGGGTGGAGTCGGTCCAATGGGCGGATACCGCTGGTAGTCATTTGGTAGTCATTCAGGATGCCCGCCGATCTGCCCAGCCCTCGATTGTGAAACGCGTGGGCTGTCTCCCACTAGGCGACCCGTTAAAGCCGGACGGGGCATGTTGCCCTGTTCGCAGGATTGACGTGATTCAAATATAAAAGCACTCAGCCTTGGGCGCATATAGTCGCATTTTGAAGTTAACAGAACTATTCGGTGCTGGCATCCAGTTCGCCCCCTAGTCAGCGCCTGTGTTATCGTGTTGAATACAATAATGTTGTTTTGTTTTTTCAGCAACTTACCTGTATTGAGCTTTTCGCTCATAACCCGTTGTGCCTCTCCAGGGCTTTAATCCGGATAAATACGGCTAATTTTCGAGCCTTGCAGGCCCAATCCGGCCATCAACCCCTTCTCACCGAAGATGAACGCATACACGCCGTTTTGCGCTGTCGTAGTAGTGAGTGATTTGGCCATTCCCTTGTCAACGATGACAATACTCGGGCCGACACCGATTTCCCAGCCTTCGCTACGATTAAGGTAGTTCAACGAGGCATTGTCCATGAAAAACAACGCATAGCTGAACGATTCCACGCCGACTTGAAGGCCATAAGATCCGGCGAGGATATTGTAATAACCCGCTGTTCTGCCGTTCTTAAACAAAGCGCCGCCACTGCCATATTGCGCGCCAACCAAAAAACCGGCTTTAACGATGCCTGGAAATACCAGTATCCCTTTGGCCCGCTTCGCCAAGTGTCTGGCCTCCGGGTTGTTTGCGTAAAGATCCTGCAGTGCGGCATCAGAATCACGGGTGATATCCGCTGAGGAATTTGCCAACTGACCGCCCGTCGATTGACAGCCCGTGAGAGCCAGCAGGCTTACCAGTAAAAAAACTAACAATTTACTATTTAACTGTTTAGTCCCATTATTAAGTGGTCTGGTTTATCACCAACTTAAAGAGGAAAAGCGATGGGGAAAGTATTGCACGGAACAGCCACGACCACGCACGCTACAAGAGCAAAAACACAAGCGTCTGAAGCGGGCATCCGCGAGTTAGCGGAACCGCATAACATCAACCCCAAAACGGCCCACAAATGGAAAAAACGGGACTCCGCAGAGGACCTCAAGTGTGGTGCCAAACCCGGTCAAGGCAGTGTCCTGACCAGCGTGGATGAGGCCGTCATCGTTGAAACCCGGCGTAAGGCCCTGCTGCCGCTGGACGACCTCTACGACCTGCCCAAGCCCTTGATCCCCGTGCTGACGCGCCCCAACCTACACCGCTGCCTGCACCGCCATGGCGTCAGCCGCCTGGTCGACTTGCTGCCGCCGGAAGAAAAGGGGCGAACCAAGGCCTTCAAGGGCTATGCCCCAGGCTACCTGCGCATCGACACCGCCCAAATCAATCTGGGCAAGGACAAATGGTGTCTGTTTGCCGCCATTGACCGGGCCACGCGCTATGTCTACGTGGAATTGCATGACAACAAGCGCATGGGGGCCG